>NZ_JACJEM010000041.1:0-46053 GCF_014164085.1 Pseudoalteromonas sp. SG45-5
GTGAGCCATTAAGCTAACTTGTACTAATTACCCGTGAGGCTTAACCATACAACGCCAAACGCGTTTTATGTGATAGTGAAACACGCGAAGAAGTTAATATGACTAAAGTAGATATTACTGAAAGACTTAAAAAATATTATCAGATATTTTCCAAATTCAAGAGGTGACTCTTAGCGCGTAGCGTTAAAGTTGAGGCACCTTGCGCAAAGAAAATGGTAGCACTACGTGCTTGTCATTAATTCTCTGCACCATATTTGCTTGGTGACAATAGCGTTTTGGACCCACCTGATTCCATGCCGAACTCAGTAGTGAAACGAAACAGCGCCGATGATAGTGTAGCATTTGCTATGTGAAAGTAGGACATTACCAGGCTTCAAATTGTAGAAAGCCCGAATCTAACGATTCGGGCTTTTTTACGTCTGCAGAAAAGTGATGGTTTTTTTGCTGTCTGGGATTTAGTAAATAGCCAAGAGCCCATGCCGAACTCAGTAGTGAAACAAAACAGCTCGAAGGCGAGCCCCACAGAAGGCCGCCCCGACACAAAGATAGTGTAGCATTTCACTGTGGCTCTCCACCGCTATGGGCACTACGACATTATCAGGCTTCAAATTGTAGAGTGATGCGCCGCGCGAAAATTTCCCGCGCTTCGCGCGATAACTGCGAAAAATAGAAATTACTCTATATTAAACAGCTTTCCAAATACTTAAACTTCAATCTCTGTATATGGCAATGTTGGTGCTGGGCCAACAATTCTACCATTCTCTACGTATACAGCCCCTGTTTGAACACTGTCACCTAGTACAATGCTCTGACTGCTGTCGCTGTATTCGACTAACGTTGTGCCGTTTGAGTTAACCGTAACAACCGTTGCTATTGTTCGCTGAGTTCTATCGAGCACTGAGCCAAGTCGGTTTAGTGTGTTAGACATTGCTGATCACCTTTATTGTTTGGCTTACTGTAATAGCCCCTGAATCGTTTATGCTTGCGCTTATGTCCATACTATCGCACGTTGCTTTGTACGTAGTGTCGCTGTATGTAACACCGACTAACATACCAGGGCGGATTGGCGGTAGGTCATCTAAAAGCTTGGTTCTTATTGTTGTATTTTGTTTCTTACCGCTGTTAGCCAGCTCACACGTTCCGCGTTGACGGGCTGCTTGATTATGCGTGATTAGCGTGTCTACAACATCATTAGCAAACTGATCGCCAAGCGTACCTGCACGTTTTATTTTACACGCTACGCCTTGCTGCTCACCTCGCACAAATATCGCGTTATGCGCTTGGCTTATTGTCTGGCTGGTATTGTGCTCAAGTATGATTGAATCATTGAGTATTACATCACAAATAGCGTTTTCAGTATCCCAAGGCATAACAGGCCATGAGGGAATAACTGACACCGTTTTGTTCGCACTGTCTATATCAAGCATTGCACCTACCGACTTAGCCACACTTAACAGTGCCGCAGCTGGGGTTAAGTTTGTATAACTAAATGCGCCTGTTGGAATTGGATAATCAATCATTTTATTGTCGAGTGACCAACCCGTATTAACGAGTATGTCAGACATGATCCCTGCTAGGGTTTTAGCTGTGGGGTTCGCGTAGTTCGTTGCGCGAGCGTATGGTGCTGACAGTAGTGCAAAGCGACCTCGACAGCTTGCACTATAGCTTGAGTTTGCAAAGCGATTATTCGTACTTGGCTGCTCACAAATCACATAAAAGTCATAACCATTTAGCGATATTTTAAGCTCTTGGCCCAGCGCGCGTTCAAAGTCGATACGAGAACAAAATTTAAGGCTAGCAGTAGCGCTAAACTGGCTGCGCGATACTGAGTAATTAACACTACTAATAAGTATTTTTACGTCGTCTAAAACTCGCACGCAATTTATGGTTGGCTGCATGATGTATGTATTCCTAATTTGAGGCTCTATTGGGATTTTTCTGTCTATTGTTGGTACGTCATCGTCGCCACGAACAAGGCCACCCGGTAGGCCCCAATAACAAACTTTGTCGGGGTTGTTAAAGCGCATAATTAAATGGCCGTTGTACGATTTTGCACGCTCTGAAAACTCACCTACAGCGTACCCTTTAAATGGGTGGTTTTTCCAATAACAAATATACTCCTTATCCGTTTCACCATAATGAATAACTAGCTCACGCGACTCTAAAAGTGGCTTTACAAACCAATGCAACTCACGTGCTATGTTAAGTAATTCAGAGCTGTTCCAACGTTGTTTAAGCTCGGTATGTTCAACATCGAGCTGAGTTAGCCAGTGAAAATCCTTTTCGTTATATTCAATTGTGGTGATAGTTTGGAGTATTTGAATGTCGTTTGATACTTGCCCGCTGTTACCCCACTTAGCGCCATATTGTGTTGTAATTACGGTGGGCAATTTCCAGCTAGCAATAAAAAAAGCACGTTTTAATTGAGAGCTGTTAAACACTGTTTCAAACTCAGCTTTAACAGATTGTGTTTGCCATGCTAAATTTTTACTTTGTGTAATTAATTGCAGAGTTAACCAGCTTGAATCCAACTCGATACCAATATTAGACTGCAAAACTGGTATAGTTGGATCACCTGGCCCTGAATCATCTCCAAAATAAAATCTAAGTGGCGGCGTATTAACCGTGACCACCTTTTTAAATATGAATTTAATTAAATTTCTCTTGTCGCTAAACTTTAAAGATAAGGGTTTCTCCATGATTTAACTCAACTTTGGGGGTATGTTTTTATTGCTGGAGTAACGTTATCAATAGCGCTAACAGAGTAGGTTCCTGTTTTGTCGAAACATAAAACTGTTAAAGTGTTTAGGCTACCTAATCTAAAGTAAAACTCACCGTTTTGTCCTGTATTAGCAAAAGCAACTGGTTTATAGTTTGTTTTATCTAAAGCAACCACCATCTGAGATTTTAAAATAAGGTCATTTTTAGGCTCAATCACACCATTGACATAAATTTCATCAGGGATTGTCGCAATGCCATAACGTATTGAATATTTCATTATTCACCCAAGTAAAAACGTACACGGTTAAAATAAAGATAATCTCCAACGACCTCAAAACGAGCTGGCCAAGATTTTGGCGGTGATAATGGAATTTCAACAAATGGAAATAATGCGGATAATTTGTTAGCGTTATTGTTTATAAGTAAGCGCCCCCAAACTCCAGAGCTAGAAAATGCTGATGATTTAGAGTAATGACCATGATCATTATGGAAGTCTATTGGCCCAATGGAATTTATCGAGTTTAAAACACCTGTGTTAACGTCTACCAAAATTGGGAAAGATGTCTTTTTATTAAGAAATGCGTTATGCCCTGAATAGTTACTAAATAATTGACCCACATCATAATCTTTATAATAACCAAAATTGCCTATGGCGGTATAAGCTAAATTATGACCATTGGCATCAAGCTTACCTACAAAGCATGCAGCGCTAGCATCGCTTGTTCCAATATTATCTAAAAGTAAATAGAAACTTTCTTTTGTTGCTAATATCAACCACTTAAAGGTTTTCTTGTCTATTATTTGATTGAAAACAGCTTCGTCATTAGATGGTTGAGCTGTCCAACTACTGTAATTTAATGATGATATTGGTTCCTCTATCGAGTTATAAGCATCAATAGCCCCAAAAAGGGCGGCCCTGTCACCCCAAAACGAATTACGACCATCGTCATAAATTAAATACATCCAAGCACGGCTAGCTGGACTAAATATCATGTTTTTATTGTTTTGTGATATTTCTTCTAATACCCAACCAGCTGGGGGTTTTGTGCCATAACCATCAATTAAGCACTTTTTTAAAACATCAACGGCTGAGCCGTGTGTCTGAGTTAATTGCGGTGCGCCGTCATCATCCCATCTATATACTGTTACTGCTTGAGACATAATTTAATCCTTATTTCCACGAAAACTTAATGTTGAATTGTCACGCACTATTTCAGAGTGACCGGGTGATACTGAGCGGGTAATCATAGTTGGCTTGCTTGCAGCGAGGGTTTCAAATAAAAATGCTTCGCCGGGGTTTAAACCAGCGCCAAAAGCTTGCTTTCGTAATACAAAATACGGCGCGCCTGCGAATGAGTTAATGGGCGCACAGTCGTTTAGCGTGTCGCCGCTGTATATATTACCGACTGATTCACCAATAACGTTGTAAGCCGTTGTTGATGTAAACACGATGGCCCAGCGCTGAGCTATTGCACCAATATTTGTCAGCTCAATTGGGTATTGAGTTGTATTGATTGCTGACGATGCAGCAGCGCCTATCTCACCAAAATTATTTTGCCAAGCGGAAAGAGTTCGTTCGTCTTTTGTTTGTCCCTGAAAATCACCAAGCACCTGAACACTACTCACTGTTGCACCCATTGGGTATGCACGTTTAAGCGGTGTTAGCAGGCTTAATTCATTGCTGTTCATTGCACCGATAGTGACTAATTCTGATTGAATGGCTGTAATAATATATGGCGGTGAAAATACGCTTATACCTGCGTTTATTTTTACCTCACCTTTTACTTTGTCATAGCTGTAATTAGCATCTGTAACTGACCATAAACTCATTCCTTGTCCATCCACAATATCAACAAAATTTGCATCTACAATTACGTTAATACTCTGGCCGCTGGTAAGGTTTTGATGTTGAGTACGCACTCTGTTTTGGACGCAAACTTGCCCAAATTCATTGAATATATTCACGGTGCCATTATTTGGAAGTGTTGACGTATCAAAACCACCCGGTGGGGCTGGAACAGTTATTACGCTAACTTCGTTGAAGTCATAACTAATTGAGGCAGGCTTTACGCCTTGGCTAAACTCAATATCAACATAGCCCGTTTCGCTTACTGTGCCGGTGCAATTAGTGCCGGTAATATTACCGCTTAAATCGCTTGATGCTGAGAACGTAGCACCCGCCTGTGTTTCAAAACGTATATAAACTGAGTCACGCGCAAAATTACTGCTCGGTAACTGCCATTGTTTTTTACTAATTGTGCGATTGCCTTTTTCTATTATCACGCCTAAATTTTCGGTTACAGTACCAGAGTAATCAATGGGGTCTATTGCTGTAATAATACCCGACTCATAATCTATGGTTGCAAACACATAACCCGCTGAGACGAATCGGCCTTGACTATCATCTGTGTAAACCGACGCATCGCTTGATTTTTTAAGTCTTGCTGAGCCTTTTAAAACGCGTTCATTAGCTGCAAGTGAAATAGTTTGACTGTCTGAAAATGAATGAAAACGTAAATCTTCATTCGACATATAGAACAACGTGAAATATTGCCCTTTAGAGACCGCAATATTAATAGACGATGAAACAACACCATTTTCAAATGTGAGTTCTTCTTGCGATAAATGTCTAGTAAATATACCGAGTTGTGCGCCTGTTGAAGTGCCTTGACCATAATATCGCTGATATTGATATTCAGCATAATAATGCGGATCTGCTAAAAGCATATCGGGTACGTCTATATTCACTTCAGTAATGTTGCCATAGCTTAAAATACGCTTAGTCCGATAAACATTAAATGCTTCAGAGGCTGGTTTTAATCCAATCTTGGAACTAACCGTTTTAATGCTTGGCGTTAACGTGCGTGTTACTGATTCAATACTGAGCAATTGAGCGGCTGCATTCACTGGTGCAGTTAAAAAGCTAGTGCCATGAAATTTAGTTGTATCAAGTCCTAAATATGGCAGCATCTCGGCTACTGTGTCTGTGTCTTTTAGTTCCTGCGCTTCAACGAGTAACACGTTTACAAGCGCATCATCTGGCTGGTCGCTTAGAAATATGTGCGCGTCCTGCAGGCGGCTTGAATCGTCAGTGCTTAGCGCCGGGTATAGCTTCACCAAATCAAATGATGAACGCGCATGGTCAATATCACTGATTGAGCTAAATACATCGTTTAATTTACCGCTCACGATTGCATTGCTGGTACGGTGGCCACCTGCGTGTAACTCGTTGCCTATGCGCTGGGATTTGAATATTTTTAAATCGGTTCTGTTCATGTTTAAACTCCTATTTAAACGGTTTTTAAACGTAAGTTTATATTTTGGAAATAAGTAGGCGCAGAGTCTGAAAAATGCGTATGCGGTGTTCCCTCTACTGCCTTTTGTGAATGGTCCCAAACCACATTAAACACAGTCCCGCGTATAGTTATTTCAAACGCGGTGAGGGTTGTTTGTGCATGCTCATATAAAGGTGTAAACACGCTGGCAGCTTCAAAGTCACTGTATAGATTAATTGGGCGGCCTTGTGGTATCAGTGTTTTTTCAATGTGCTGCGCACCATTTAAAGCACGTTCGGTTTGCTCGGCTACTGGCAAATAATCAAACTCATTGAGCCAAATTAAGTTATCTAGGCTTTGTGCATTTATTACGATCATTGGGTGTTACTCAACTGTTCAAGTTTTTGTAAAAACTGCTCTTCAAACTCAGCTAATAAATTGGCTGATTGCCCGCCAGGCAACACAAGTTCTAACCGGACTGTTTTGCCATTGGTGTTACTAGTAAAAGTCTGCTGGCTTTTAAGCATGGTGATCAACTCACGCACAGCTGTTGTAAGGCTGTTTAAATCGGCGTTAGAGGCGTTATTACTAGGCGTATAATTGTTTGTAGGCGGCGTATAGCTTGGTGTAGGTGTAGGCGAAGGCGTATACGTCTGTACTTGCTCAACCGCTTTTTGAGTGGTGCTTTGCGCTTTTATTGCTTGCTGTTGTGCGTTAATAGCTGCGTTTAATGTACTCTTTTGCTCACGCGTTAGGTATGTAAGCTGCTTATTGATTTTGTTGTATAGCTCAGTCAGCGCTTTGCTACTGCTGGCGTTATCAATTTGACCGCTGAACTTACTAAATTGAACGCTTTGAATATTAGCGTAGCCGCGCTTTTCTTTTTCTTCGCGTATTGCTTTTGTATCTAAATCGTAAGGGCTATTACCGTTCTTTTCTTGGTAATCTACAATCGTCTTGACGCTTGCCCCAGCAGCCGAATTATAACGACTTACGTTACTTGCCGCCGTCGATGCTGAGCGTGATATTTGCTCTAGCTCGTCGCGCTGCTCACGTAAGCTTTTAGTCGCAAAACCAGACGCTTTAACTTGATCATTAGTGGCTTGTGTACCCGCTCTAATCGATGCAGTCGCTGCATCTTGTGCACCTTTAAAGTCACCAAGCAAGTTGTTTACAACGGCTAATACATCACCTAAACGCTCTTTTTGGTAATTATACTCTTGAGCTGTCAAAGCACCTGCTTGGTAAGCATCGTTTAAACGCTCAAGCTCTGCGGTCACGCTAATTTGTCGACGCTGTAGCTCGCTAAGGCTTAATACCTCTAGTTGCTGTACACGGTTTAAATCGTTCGTTTGATCTGTTAAGCGTTGCTGTTGAATAGTCAGTGCGGCTTGTGCCTGAGCTTTTTGCTCAGCTGTGGCCGTACTGCTCGCCATTACTTGCTGGTTAGTTTTTATTGCGTCGCGGGTTTGCTCTAACTCGCGAGTAAAGCGGTTAACTGCATCGCTGTTTGTGTCTGTTACAGGCTTTAAGGCATTTGCTTTTTCAATCAGCTTATCAAGTTCTTTAGTTAACCCTAATGCCGCCGCTGCGGCTTGGATACTTGAAGGTACGGTTTGATCTGTTGCGTCAGCAGCGGCAATTGCGGCCTCTGCCCACTTTAAATATGCCTGGCGTTGTATGCCTAATGGCTGCTCTGATTGCTGCATTAGCTCATAAGCAGCGCGCAGCTTGTTAGCTGTATCGTCTAGGGCTTTGGTTGAGGTTAAACCAAGCTCTTTGTAGGCTTTTTCAACATCGCCGGCAAATACCTTTTGGCGTTCAAGCATTGCGCCGTGCTCTTCAAATTTAATTTGTAGGGCATCTAAAATAGCGAGCTGGCCTTGGTATTGTTCACCAGCGCCAGCAATTGCAGCACGAGCAGATTCAATGCTTTGAATGAAGCCATCAACCCCAACGGTTACACCGTCCATGGCTGTTGCTTGCTGCTCTAATGACTCAATGGTTTTAAGGGCTTCGGGTAACGATAAGTTTAAAAACGCCTGGCGCTCTTTTTCAGCAGCGAGTGTTTTAGCGGTGGCCTCGGCTAGCTTTTGTTGCTGGTACTCAACATTTATATATTGCTGGTTTGCCTCATCCCAAATGAGTTTACCGGCCTCTATTAGCGCGTCTAACTCGGTCATGTTGGTAATAACTAAACCGGTAGAATTAGATAAATACTTTAGCTCGTCAGCAAGCAGCTGGGCTTGTTGGGCTGATTGCTGCTTAGATTTGCGCAGCGCTTCCTCTGCTACTAGTAGGTCTTTGTATAGCAAACCTACGTCTATTAACTCGGTAATTAACCAAGCATATAAGCCAGCTTTACCGACGGCTTTAAGCGCTGTGCTCCACTTCGCGGCCGCAATACCTGCGGCATTTGTCGCCACTGTAGTAGTTCCTACAGCAGCGGTGTAGGTTCTTAATGATGCCATAGCTGCTGTTGCGCCGCTGATCACACTTGTAAAATAGTTACCTACTTTTAGCGCTAGCCATACTTTAGCAACAGTTGCTATTTCTTCGCGATATTCGTATAAAGTAGTAGCCGTGTTTTGTATTGCTTTACCGGTGCCAACAATCGCGTCGCTAATCTGTTGCGCCCACTCTTTTAAACGCCCATCTTTCGCCATGGCTGCAAATTCAGTATTAAGCGCTGTTATTTGTCCTTTTAACCACTCCATAGCGCCACTTTGCGCTATAAGGTTATAAAACTGAGCCATGTTGTCTTTAGCGTTAGATACCTGCCCGCTAAAGAGCGCCATTTGGGCGGCTGCTGAGCCAACGCTACTACGCCCCATTTCATCAATTAAGCCTTTAATTACATCACGGCCTAACTTACCAGCTGTAGATAATTGCTGTAATTCTTGTACGTTTTTGCCTGTTGATTTTTGTAGTAAATCCCATACTGGGATACCGCGTTCAACCAGCTGTAGTATTTCCTCGCCTTGTAATTTTTGTTTTGCCCAGGCTTGGCCTAATGCCAGGCTTACACCTTCAACCTCTTGAAACCCGCCGCCGAGCTTTAATGCTTGGTCGGTAATGGCCTGCATGGTGCCATCCATTGGATCAAGGCCAAACGCTTTTAGTTTTACAAATGCCTGGCTTACTTCACCCAACTGTAACGGAGTGTTTTTAGTAAATTCTTTTACCCATGCGGTGGCTTTTTCACCGCCCGCAATGCCGCCCATAAGCGCTTGCATTTGCACGCCGAGCTTTTCAAATTTATCACCGGTGCTAAATACCTGGCTTACGGCTTGGGCTACCCGATCAAACCCAACATAAGCCGCAGCAAGTGCGGTAACTTTGCCAATTATACCGTCTAAGCTTTGTGCTTGAGCGCGTTGGGTTGTAGTTCCTTTGCGCAGCTCATTACTAAACTTATCGACAGAGCGGCCAGATTTATCAAACTGGGCTGCTAAGTCACGTTTGGCCGCACGTAGGTTATTAGTATCAACATCAGAGCGTTTAAGGGCTGTTTGTAATGCTGCGTGCTTACTGGTTTGCTGGGTAAGCTCGGTGCGCATTTGCGTTAAATCTTTCTCAGCGGCTTCTAATGAGCGCGCGAGTTGCACAAATGGCTTATCAGTGTTTTTGGTTTCGGTTTGTAATTGGTCGAGGGCTTGAGCTGCCGCCGCTGTAGCTATTTCTTGTTGTTCTAGTTTTTGTTTTGACTGCTCAAATGCACGTATCAGATCAGCTTGATTAGCTAATCCGTCTAATTCGTTGGCAAGCTTGCCAGCGGTTTGGCTGGTTTTCTTGGCGCTGTTATCGGTTTGGTCTAGTGATTCACTGAGTTTATCAGCAGCAGGATTAGCGGCATCGGCACTTTGCTCAATGTTGCGCAGCTCTTGAACCAGTTGCTCAATATTTTGCTTGCCTGTCGCTTCTGCAACAACGCGTAGGGCTAGTTCGAGGGTTTTATCTGCCATGGGTTAACTCAATTTGAAACGGTGTTTAAGAGTGTGAAAAAGGGGCCGCAGCCCCGCACAGGAAATTAGGCGTCGAGTTCGGTATATAAAAACGGGGAATTTTTGCCTGTCACCACTTTAGCCGTGCCAGTTAAACCACCGCTTACAAACTCACTAGCCGCAAAGTCGATTGCTTTATTAGGCATTAATGAGCTTTCGTATACTTCGAGTTGAATTGCTTTACCATTGGCAAGGTTTTCACCTTCACCAAAAATACGCGCACGTACTTGGCTTTCAATACCACCTTCAACGGCTCTGCCGCTCATAGCGTTGTGTTGGTAGCTCAAAGTAATACTGCCGCCAGCGTCAACTGCACCGCCTTTAATGGAGCGAATAAGGCCAAGGGCATAGTTCACTTCAAAGTCAGTGCCTAGCACTAAATCAACAGCAGCTTGTTTAACGGTTAAACCTTCACTTGCTAGGTTCTTATGGCCAAGCTCTAACCAACCTTGGTTTGCAGGGAGTGTTTTAGCGGCATCGGCTACGGTGCCACTGGCTTGATTAACATCAACCACTTTACCCATTAGCGCCATCGCTAACAGTTCAGACGGCACATCATCAAATTCAATCGACAGCTCAACAGGCTTGGCAATTTTTACATCGTCCAGGGCTTGGCCGTAAGAGTCTTTCTTTTTTGATGTACGGATTTTAGAATCAGCTTCAGTTTTGATCTCAAGCTTAGTCATATTGATAGGGCCAAAAATACCAGTGCTTTGGCCCGTTTTACTTAATCGGTCAATGTAAAAATTGCCCGCTACTAATAAGCCACTCATAGGTGCGCTCCTTTCATTCTCATTTGACAAGTAAAGGCCAGCGGGTAATACGCAAAACCTTTGGTGAATCGGGGTTTAATCGGTGAGTTAACACGCAGCCAAGGGCCAGTATCGCCTGCTTTTTTGCCAGCTAATGCGCGAATAGTGTTAACCAAGTGGGGGCCTGCATTTTCTTTACGGCCTTGGCGTACAACCAAAATCACTAACCAGGTTTGTTTAATTTGCATTAAATTGCCGGCGTTTGCGGTGTCGGGTAATTGGTCGCCAAAATATAAAAAGTGCAAGCACGGTGTACGTTGTGATGACTCGCCCAAATCAGCTAAGTCGGTAATGTAATTAACTTGCTTAATGTTGGGCACAGTCTCAAGCGCGGCTTTTAATGGCTCGTGTGCTGCTAGGTAGTCATCGGTTATGTCAAACATCAGATAAACCCTTTCGATTTACCACGGGCAAATACGCTACCTGCTGATTGCATTATTGCAGTGTCGTCGGTTTGGGCATTTGCGCCTAGCTCATCAACACCAAGCGATAACGTGCCTTTACCAACTGCCGCTAAAAACTTAATTGCATTTTGATAGCGCTCAGTAATGTGCTCTGGCGCGTTATCAGTGCCCAAAAAGTAACGGGCAATATCGCAACACAAACGCGTTAAAACGGTTGGCACAATCGTCAGTGGCAGTGAATAACGCCCCGCTAAATAGCCATTAATTTCAGCGCTGGCATCAGTTAATGCCTGCTCTAAAATTGGCATGTTTATTTGCTCGGGGTCGCTGTCTTCACGCTCTGTTAGCAGCACTAAATCTTGCTGGCCAAAGCGTTTTAGCATGTCATTAGTGCTGGCATAACTCATGATGATTGACCTTGTTTAACGGCATGGCTAAATACTTTCCATGCGGCATTACGCTGCTCGGCACTGGGTTTTATTGTGAGTACTTCGCCAGCATCGATGCCAGGCACTTGATACTCAAGCTCATCAACCGTTGGCTTTTTAGCAAAGCGCTGCTCAAGCATGATGGCTAGAATCGGGTGCAAGCTTTCATCAATACCCGCTAAATCAACCTCAATAGCTACAGTGCTATCCACACGTCCATTGTCCAATGATGATTGCGGACTTGGCTGCGTAGACGCTTGACGAGTTTGCACGCTAATGTGTGGATCAGCGCTAAGGGTCTTAAGTTGCTGCTCGTTAATATCTGCGGTCGGCAATTTATTTTTACCTGGGGCAAATGTAAGGCCCGCACGGCGGTACTTTTGACCGCGCGGGTTAGTGACAATGATGCACCCAGTATCAGTACTATTTTTAGACATTTCATATCCTGCCTTTATATAAAACAGTAGGGCTAGCAGGGCTAACCCTAAACGTTAGTGTTAAGCCTGGTTAATCAAGCCAAGGCACAACCATCACTTCAACCGCTTGATAGTTGGTGTTTGATGCTCCACCTTCTTTTTGCATAGCTTCAATGAGTGCTTTAGCCTTGCTGCGGTTCGTTGGGCCAACGACGAGTAAGTCAGGGTTAATGCCTAATGGGCGGCCTTTGTCTGACTTTAAGCCCATCATTTTTTCAATTGCGCTGTTAAAGTTTGCTTCAGTTAGCTCGGCTTTTGAGCCAAAGGCTTGTTGCCAAAAACCAAAACCTGCGTTCACACGTGCATCTACGCCATACAAATACTCATCGGCCATAAACACATGATCAGAGTTGCCCGCATCGGTTTTAGCACTGAGCTGGTAGTCTTTGCGCTTTTGGAAAATAAGCGGTTTAAGTGGGCGGCGGGTATCCAATAAATACCAAGGGGCTAACGCGCCATCTTGCATATTTGATACAAGCTTTTCGTTTTCACCTTCACCGACATCGTGCTCGGTATCAAAAAAGTTTTGACCGTCATAACATAAGGTGTTCCAGCCGCTGGCTAAACAGGCATAGGTTAGTTCGTCTGGGTGTGTTGCTGCCGCATAGCCCATATCTTGGAACTTAGCCATTAACACGCCAAACGTATCGTCTTCAATGTATTCGCTGGGGATGCCTTCAGTGGCTTCAAACTTTTTGTTTTTAATCGAGTACGAGTGCAAGGCCATTTTGTTTATATGGCGATCACCAATCCACTCACGCAAGCGGCTAAATTCACCTAACCAAGCATAATCTTCACTTGATGTGGTCGACGGTACGACCGTGGCAATACGCGTATATGTAGGCGTGTAAGTGCTACGGCCTGCGTTAAATTCAGTTTTAACGGCCGTAAAAACGGCGCGTAACGATGGGGCTGAAATATCCATAGTGGTTTAAATTCCTAGTTCAACCCAAACACCTTCAGCAGCAACTTCCGTTACTTTGCCTGCGGTGCTTCGGCTATCGGTTGCAGAGTCGATAGACACATGGCCATCGGTCGAGAAATACACAGTGCTGCCAATATGGCTGTCGAGCACATCACCGGCATTGGCAAATAAGTGCTCGCCAATTTCAACGGTTGCACGCTGTGCTTTGTCAGCGCCTTGGCTGTTATCAACACCCATGCGCACAATCCCTGCACAGGTGCCAACTGTGCCAATGTTGGTTAGCAAACCATTGCTGGTTAAAATAGCTGGTGCATCGCCAGTTAGTACAATGGATGCAGCAAGTGGGTAGGCTCTAAATTTGCCTTGGCGTTTTGCAATAGCGGCCATGGTTATGCGTCCTTATTTTTCAAGAATGCCGCTTTATCAATGCCAGTGGCTTTGAGTACAGCGAGTTCTTCAGTGGTTAATTCAGGATCACGATTGTGTTCTTCGTCAGCCTTTTTCTTTTGTGCACCGGTGCTTTGGGTAGTGCCCGTTAATGCGGCAATTGGGCTGCGAGCATCAAGCGCGGCTTTTAAAACAGCCACGCCGTTTTGCTTGCCTAAATCTTGAAAGTACGACACCTCCGCTTCAATAATGCGGCCATCGGCTTTTGCGGCATCAATCGACTGCTCAACGGTTAAACCGTCATTTTCCGTTTTTAATACGGCTAGCTGTTGGGTCACTGCGTTATAAGTGGCAACAGGCACATATTTCGATAGGTCAACGCTTGAGCCTGAGCTTGCTTTAAGTGCGGCGACTTCAGTGCTGGCGGTGGTTAATTTAGTGCTTAGCTCATCAGCCGAGTCGGCTTTTGTTTTAAGCGCTTTGAGTGCGGCAAGACCTGTGGCGTATTGTTCAGTGGTTGGCTGCTCGCCATCACCAATTGTCACGCCCAAGAGTGCAAGCAGCTGGAGTGCTTCATTCATGGTGGTTTCCTTTTCAGGGGTTGAGGTTTTTAAAACGGCCACCTTGCGCATGCCATCAACAGCGGGTTCGTTGGTCAGTGCAAAGTGGCGTAATTTAACGGGGCGGCCATCGGGGCCATAATGAAATACGGGGCTGATAAAACGGTATTCATCATCACGCAAAAATTGGGCTGCTTTTTTTGTCCATTGCACGTTGAGTGCAAACAAGCCTTCGCCTGGGATGTACTCTAAATCGGTGGGGTTAAACCACCCTGCGGCGGGGGCTTCCTTGCCGTTTTCTTGTGCATAAAGTGTTTGATGTTCGTAGTCAAAGTGGTAATCGTTTTGGCGTGTGTTGGCATCTGCTTTAAGGGTATTAAACGCAGTTTCATCCATTAGCCAAGCGTTATGCTCAGTGTCATTTGGGCGGCCATCGCCTGCGCTAAAGTAACCATCAGGTGCAAGTTGTACGCGTGGGCTGGTGCCATCAGCGGTTACATCGGCATTAAAACGACATACCGCAAGGCCCATTTGTGCGGGTTTACTAGCCGTTAGTACAGCAAGTGAAACGCCTTCCAGTGGCAAACAGCTCCTGGTTGTATTTGGTAAGTCTGTGTTGTGAGTATTTAACGGCATGTAACTGGCTACAAGTAAATTAACTTGCAGCCAGTATTAGGGATTTCTTTCGAGGGGGATTTTAAACTGGATTAAAAATTAGTTATAGTTAGTGGCACTTCTGGTAATGTAACTATCGGTTCAGGTAGAGCATCATTTCTTAGACAACTTAAAGTTAAACCTATCTTCTCTACGTTACTGAAAAAACGAGCTGGATAAGCATTTGGATAGTCACGCTCTATTAATTGCTCGGTTAAATTAAGTATTCTATTTATCAAAGTTCGAATTCTATCTTCATCAGGTTCAAGTAAGTTTCTAGCATTAACTAGATTAGGGGTAGAACTTAAAACATAGGCAGCAAAAACTCTATTAGCATGTGTCAATATACCATAGCGCTTTTTGGCAGTTTGATAATTAGTTTCTTCCAAGAGTTCCTTTATATTTTTATCAACAATTCTTAAATGCCTTACTGCATTTATTAACTTAATTCCGCTAACTGAGCTATTAAATACAGAGCGATATTGCGACCCTTGGAGATTATCAAAAAACTTACCTCTTTGGCTTTTTAGTAATGCCAGAGTTGTTGGAGTGGAGGTTAAGCATGCAAGGGCATTGAGCGCTTCATCCACGTCTATATTATTTTGCTCATTTTCAATTTGAGAAGAGCTTGTACGCAATAGCTTATATGTATAGCCTTCAATAATGAGCTCGTCTCTTAGACGGATTTGCTGTTCATTTTGAGAAGCGAAGTCTCTTCCTAGTACGCGATTTTGGTGATTGTTAGCTCTTGTTATGTCATGAATTATATTATCGTTATCACCTTCAGGAATAATGATAAATCTAATATGGACCTTAATTTGCACAACTTCTTCAGGGTGTGCTGAGGCCAAATTGCCTATAGTGCTCAGAGTCTGCGCTCCATTAATCACACTTACATCCCTAAATTTGAAACGGCCCATGGCTCTATCGCGATTGTTATTACGCCTAAAGGGTTCAATACCTCTGACAAGAACAGTAATCCCATTATTATAAAACCAAAATAGCCCCGGATTATTGATAGCAGTAGTTTTGATTGAGTCATTTACTTCGGTTTTACCAAGTAAATTACGGATATTTTTGGTGAAAAGGTTATTTGAATGTTGTTCCCACCACTCAGCAAGTTGTTCGCCGCTAATCATCCCATAGTAAGAAGTGTAGTTTGATTCAATTTGACCGTATTGCTCTAGCTCAACATCTTCAAGGTCTATAGTGCTTGATGATTGAACACGCATCCAATCAACAATATCTTCAGCAGATACAAGGTGTACTTGGAAGGGCAAAGCATTATTAGGTGTATCATTTTGGACTATCGCAGCTGCATTTAACTCATGTTGCCATCTTTGCATGTCAGATAATATTTCTACAGCAGCGCCGCGTTTACCTGTATGAGCCATGACAAATTTAAATGTATAATCAATTGAATCAAGTGCAGTTAAAATATCGCTTTCGATGCTACGTAATATTCTATCGAATCTTGCAAACTGCTTATCTTGTAGATGTTCGCAAGCTGATTTAAAAGTTAAAAAATCAGCTTTAGACCATGTCGAACCTCCGGACTGATTAAACTTAGCTTGAACAACAACGACTGTTTTTTCGTTATGATTAACGTGTATTGCGTCTATTCCTCCATCTTCAGAGCTATCACAGACTGCTGCACCAGCAATACTAGTATCCACGAAGCATAGATGTTGTATTACAAAGGCTCCGATAGCCCGGCTAGCCATTTTAACATTGTAGTCATTTTGAGTACTGGAGCACTCTCTCTTGTGTATATGATCTTGAAAAGTACTTCTTAAAGTATTACCAATTCTATCAGCAGTTACAGCAGCAGTTGCGGATGCTGCAATGTTATTATCTTCTGGTGCTAATTCGGTTACAAATGCCATATTGATCCTTTATGATTGCATTCTGAGTTTAAGGTAAGTAAATATTATATAACTGTATTCATATTACGGTCTGGACTGAATAATTAAAATATTTTAGTTAGTTATATTGGTCTTTATTCAACCTAGAAACGTTTCTAAACCCATTTCCAGCTTATTTAATACCATACTTGCAACATTCACGCGACTAAAATACCGCATACGCTCTTAGGTGGCGTTGTGGCGTTTTTAGCTTTCTAATAGAAGATCACCCAGTATTACCAGTAATTCGGTTTCGTTATCGCGGCTTATGCCTAAATATTCACGTTGGGGAATCGCAGCGGGGCCGGGTGCCATTTCAGGTAAGCCGCCAAAGTTATGAATAGCAGCATAAGGTTTGTTACTGCCAATCTGCGCCCAAAAGTCGCCGCTGTCTGCTGTAATAGAGGCCGCAAGTCCGCCAGCTGTGGCTTGCAGTATTTGCCCGCCGACACGGTTGGGGTTGTGTTTTAAGTAATTATCGCTAAGTGCTGGCCATGGCGAGCCATCAACAGGGCTTTGCTGATCTGCTAGGGCATCTTCGCTGGCACCTTCCATCACAGCGGCAATGGCATCCATAGGTTCGCTTAAGTCGTTAAAGCGTTCAACCAACTGTTCAAGTATGGTTATAACGCCAGTGCCTTCAAGGGTAAGTGAGATAGTTGACATACGTAATAGCCTATTTAATAATCATTAGTGGCGGTAGTGTTTCCAATGGGTAACGGTTAACGTGTTCGTTATGATGTGGGTTCGAGTCTCACCCTATCGCCAGCCTTTCAAATAACCTGCCGCAATCCCTGCGTTTATATCTGCTTGTGTAACTTTGAACACATTAATTAATGGGTCGAGTACACTGCCAACCTTGGCAAAATCCACAATCATTTTGATCACTTGCTCACCACTTGGGTAAACATACATAAGGTTATTATTTGTAGTGTCCCAATACACTTTGGTTTGTGGGTTATTAAGCCAGGTACTGAGCTGGGTATATTCACTTAGTTCTAGTGCTTGGCCTTTTACTTTATGGCGGGTGCTGTTGGCATGGGCTAATGCGCGCTCACTTAAGGTAATTACACGCCCAGCCTCAATACCTTTATCAATCAGCTGTTGGTTTATATCGTCTGCTAAAAAGCTCACTACGGTTTTATGTTGTGGCCGTGGGCCATTGGCTTTTAAGCCTGCGGCGTTGTTTGCTTGCTTAGCTAATTGGTAGCGCTCAACACGGGCAAGGCTTTCTTTTGTCCATAGCTCAAACGCGGCCTCTCGCGCAGGGCTGTTATTAAGGGCTTGGATGGTATCGGCTCTTAATTGTGGGTCGGGCACTTTACTAAGCTTTTGGGCAATGGCTGTATCGGTGCCAAAGGCGCTTTGCCCTGGTGAATATGCCCAGCCAACGTCAGGTGTCATTACATCATCGGGGGGTAGCTTTACCCGGGCATGGGGCACGGTTTTAATATCGCCTGTTTCGCGGCTGATAATCTCAGCATCAAAGGGTTGCACGTAATTACTGCCATCTTCAATCGTAATACCACGCGCTTTAACTTGTGCCTCAGTTAATGCGCGTACACGGCAACGACAGCCCCAACCATTAGGCGGGTAAATGGTTTGCCATATTGGATCATCAAATCTGAATACGCGGCCATTTAATAGCTTATGCTCGGGGCGGGTTTGGCCGTCATCAATGGCCACATACTGCCAATAAGGATGCGTTTTAGCACGCGATAACATGCGCCGATAACGCCCAGCCATGTACGCCGTTTGCATGTTAGTACGGTAAATTGTGTTTAAGCGGTACGGGCTACCTAGTTGTATGTCATCGCCCATGGCATTTTTAGCTTTGCCCCACCAACCAAGCTTTTGCAGCTGAGGGGTTAGGCGCTCATTAAACTGCTTAGCTGTTAACCCTTGTGTTAATGCGGCATCTAGCTCGCCACGAATAGCACTGAGCACGTCCATATTTTGTGCGCGTGCAACGGTAAACGCTTTGCTGTGGGCGCTGGTCAACATATCGTGCCATTCGTCGCTGACTGCGTAACCTTTAGATTTAAAGTAAGCCACCGCGTCTGCGGGCGGCTTATCAAAAGCGCTGGTTAAACTAACGCTAGGCATTGAGTGAACCCCACAGCTCACTTACAAAAAACAACCGCGTGAGTAAGTCAGTTAAGCCATCTTGATCCAGCATGGGGTAAAGCTCAGCCAATTCAATGGCGGCCAGTTCTTCGCTTTGGTTTAGCTTATCAAGCAGTGGCTGTAATACGGTTTTGTATTCTTCGCACATATCGCCGCTGGTAATGGCATCAAGTGCCGTGTCGAGCTGTGCTTGGCCTTGGTTACTTGTGCCTTCACTTTTAAGCACTGCTAGCGAGCTGGCTTTTAATGCGGCTGTATTGTTACTCATAGGCTCTGTGGGTGCTTCAAGTACGTCATCGCCGTCTTTGGCTATAGGAATATTTAAACGCTCATGCACCCATGATTTAGGGACTTTCATACCAAGCGAAACCAATGAGCGCAGCGGGTAAGCTAAGTCGCGCATTTCGTCACTGGTGGAGTTGTCAAACTCAAAACGTGGCAGGCGGCGATTGCCTGCGTAGCTTTTACCATTCAGCGCATAAAGCGGGTATAAAATATCGCGGTTTATGGTTTGCTCTATTTGATGTAAGTCGCTTTGGGTGATAGAGCTTAGCGCCTCAGCATGTACATTACCCAGCGCATTGGTGCTGGTTTTGCCATCGGCTTGGCTGGTTAATGTACCTCCTAGAATTGCTTTAGATTGGGTAAGTTCACACCAACGGATCATGGATTCAAACGGATCGGCTTGGCCATTTGCGGCGCTTTGAAAATCAATTTCCATACCTTTGGGGATTATACCGCCTGCGTTATGGCCAATACTCATTACTGCGCGTAACAGTGTGGCTTTTTCTTTTGGGTTAGCACCGCTGGGGTATTTACCCACACGCACAGGTAAACCGTAAATCTCTAAAAATTCGGCTAGATCACGTACCGAATAATTTTTAAATAAGAACGGCCAGCTTAATACCGACACCAACCCCGCACGGTGAACATAACCCGACTTGGATTTATGAATATGCATAGCCCAGGCGAACGGGTTGGGCTGCTCGCCATTGGCGCTGCCATCATTGAGCATTAATTGATTGCGGTTGTCTGGGTGCGTTTTAAAGATGTTTTGATCACGAAACTCATAGCCAGTAATGATTTGCTGTTTTTCTACGTAATCCCATTGCAGCTCATTGGGTGAAAAGCCTTTTAAAATAGCGTCACTAAAATCAAAGAGTAGATCATAAAACCAAGTGGCATCATCAATGATCTCGCCCAGCATATCGGCATCACGTTGCTCTAATGGGCTGGCATTACGTGGCGCTTTAATATTCCAATCTAGGCCAACAATGGCGCGGCGGCGTTTGCCTAAGTCGCAGCTTATATGGCCGTCTTTGTCTTCCATATCTTTGGCTAGGTCTGCCATGGCCGCTAGGTTGCCTTGCTCAGCCTCGCGCAGTAAGTTTGCCAGTTTTGCAGGGGTAAGCCCTTGAGTTGGATGATCTGCATACTCTTTCATTAGCGAAGCAACGCGGCTGTTATTGTCGGTTTGTTTTTCGTCTAGGGTCTCGAGTGTGAGCGGGTCGCCGTTAATATCTACTAGCATGGTTTAACTCGTATAAGTTGTTTTAAGGTGATCACATACACATCGAGCTTTAATGCATAGTCGATGGCTGCGGTTTTATTTGGGGCGCTAAAATCAAGCGTAATTTCTTGGGCTGTAAATAGCTCTTGGCAAAGTATGCGCCAGCGCATTACCAACACCCCGCGCCTTGGTAGTCGGCCAGTTCGTCATAGTCAAACTCATCTTCAGCATGCTTATCTGGCAATGGAGTAAACTCAATCGCGCTGCCTTGCATCCAAGCAGCACGTACAGCCATTGCAAGCCCTACAGCAAAATCACCATGACGCTGGCGGCCATCAGTGCCTTTGCTGCTGCCTTTATCTATTTTTGGGGTGCCGTTACGCACGGTGATCATTTGTAAGTCATCAAGAATGTCTTGGTGTTTTGGTATGGCAATATTTCTATCTTCAAACTCGGCTTTAAGCTTGGGCATCCACTCCCTGTACCATGGATCGTTAAGCATGACTTGCTCAACCATGTCAGTACCAAAATGTAATGCGGCGGCTTCGGCTAAGTAGCCACCGTTACCTGTTGCATCAAACGCCAGCCCTTGTAAGCGGGGTAATCGTTTAGTCACGTACAGCATCACATAACGCTGCATATCGTAAGTAAGGTTGGTAAGCTCGATTAAAAACGGCACGCGCTTGGATAAATCACGGGCTATTTCAAGGGGCACAAATACGGTTAAATCGCCACGACGGGCAAAGTCTTCCCCAAAGCTATGGTTCAGATCAGGATTTAACGTGGTTAAAAACAGATCCAATTGCTCTGTACAAAATGCCTCAATCACAGCTTTTTGGGCGTCTTCGGTCCATGACATAAAATCAGCAGGCGCTTCATAGGTCACAATGGGAATGCCTTTAACCATCGCCATTTCAATTAATGCGCGGGGTATGTAGTTGCCACCGCCTTTTTTAGGCTCACAAAAATACTCTTCTCGGGCATCGTCTTCGCTTGCGGTATCTTTAAGTAAATCAGCAATCCATTGTTGCTGTAATTGTTGTGACCAGGATTTCTTTTTGATTTGGCAAATACGCTGATACAAGCCTTCACTACAGGCATCTTCAATGGTGATGGTGTGAACTGAGTAGCGCTTTTTACCTGCGCGGCTGTCTTTAATAAGCTCGTTAAATAAATTGTCTACCCCGTTATGGGTTGAAATTAAACGCACTTTTGAGCCCCACATGGTCAGAGCAAGTGCGGCTTTGAGTACTTCGGCTAAGCGATCATGAAAGGCCGCTTCATCTATGGTTACGTTGCCCTGCATACCCCGTAAATTAGACGGGTTAGAGCTGAGCGCCTGAATTTTAAAGCCTGAACTAAAGTAAATAACAAAGGTTAGAATTTCTTTGTCTTCATTCTTTATGACTTCTTCACACACTTGTGAGGCGGCTTTATTAAATGCTTTTGCCCACATGGCGGCGGCATCAATAAACTCGCGGGCCATTTCTTTATTTGAGCCAACATAAAAATGATTGCAGCCATTGGCACTGCGTGCAGCTGCGGCGCATAACACAGCATCGGCAGCCTCAGCCCAGGTTAAACCAGTACGGCGGCTTTTCTCGGCAATTTTTAAAACGGAGTCGTCAGCAATCCAGCGTTTTTGATACCCGAGCAATACTTCGTCAGCGTTAAACTGGTTTATTTCAGCATTCATTTGCTCAGCTGTATTAGCGGCTATCATGTTAAACAATCCCTAATATAGACTTTTTGATTTGTGCAACGGTGTCGGCTGTCATGCCTGCTTGCGTTGCAACGTGCTCAGCGGTGGTGGCGGCTTCTTCCGCAAAGGCTTTACGAATATCTTTTTCGCGCTGGTGGGCTTTCATTGCGGTGGATTCTAAGCGTTGACAGGCAAGCATCACTTCTTTGAGTAAGCCTACATCAACGGCAGCATCATCATCAGGGTTGGTCATTTGCTGCATTGTGGCTTTAAATAATAAAGAACGGGCCATCTCAAGTATTAACTTGGTGGTGTCGCCTGTGGGCTTATCGCCCAGTTGCGCGGTAAGTGCTTTAGTTGATTCGCGTAAATCTCTTAGGCGCTGGCCAATGGCCTCTGTTTTTTGTGCATGGCGGCTTAGGCCACTGCGGCTTATTGTGGCTTCTTCATCTAAGCCCGCATTGAGTATTAAGGTGTTTATTTCGTCGAGTATTTGGCCTTGGCTAAAACGCTTATCGCGGAGCATTTCGTCTAGGTGCTTTTTAATACTCTCAGGGAGTAAATCAACCTTACTGGGTTTGGTTCTACGCGCTTGCTCAGTCATGTTACCCCCGAGGGCTTGGGCGTTTAATGCCTGGTACAATAATTGTGCCTTCAGCTACATCAATGCCACTGGGT
Organism: Pseudoalteromonas sp. SG45-5; assembly: GCF_014164085.1. Classification (NCBI taxonomy): domain Bacteria; kingdom Pseudomonadati; phylum Pseudomonadota; class Gammaproteobacteria; order Alteromonadales; family Pseudoalteromonadaceae; genus Pseudoalteromonas; species Pseudoalteromonas sp. SG45-5. Next base: position 22,568 of record NZ_JACJEM010000041.1, read on the forward strand.
GTAATGGTGCTAACCCATGTGGAGCTTTGGCCTATTTTTTCAATCGTTACGTAGCCGTTGCGTTCAAGCCAGCTGAGGTGAGTGTGTAGCTCATCGCGACCACACTTGAACGAGTACGATTTTAAAATATCGCAAATAATACTGTCGTTTAAATCGTAGCCAGGTTGCTCGTTCAACGCCCGCAAAATGCACAGGCGCGAATGTTCAGCAATAATTTGATTAATCGCCATTGCGGGTTCCTCTTAGTTCGTTTTCCATTAGTAGATCGGTTAAGCGTTTTAGGTCGGTAAGCTGTGGGTTTAGCCCATCGATTTTGCCGCTGACTTCAATCAAGCGTTTATCTAGTTCGTGTAGGTCGTCTGAGTTGGGCAAGTCTTCAATGGTTTTCTCTACCGCGCTTAAACGACTTTCTAACACTTTAGATACATCGTCATGTGCTTTTTTAGTCACAAAGGTACTACGCAGCCAAGCCAATGCAGCGGCCCCAACTATTGCAACACCTACGGTTAAAAAGGCTTTGTACCACTCTAAAATAAAGTCCATGCTAAGCCCTGTAATGCTGTTGTTTTTCATTGAGTGATTCAATGAGAGATTGACACTCAACACAGGTACTACAGTTTTTAACCGCTTTACGCCGCGCTGCGGGTATTTCAATGCCGCACTCTTGGCAGTGCTCAAATGCTGCCCCTGGTTTGTTGGCTTGTTCGTGGTGTAGTGATAGCGCGGCATCTAACAGGTGCTGCTCAATTTTTTGCGCATCGTCTAATTTACTCAACGTGGTTTCCTTACTTTTTCGATAACGTTATTTAAAGCGTGTTTAACGCCCGGTGCGGCTTTCTCAACGGTGCGGCCAATCACATAACCGCCAATACCTAATTGCAGTAAATCCCATGCTTGCTCAGATAAGCGAAACGCCAGCACGCCAAAGGAATCAAGGCAGATCAAAATCAAAAAAGTCAGCATGGTAATGGGCCGCCAGTTACGCTGTAGCCAACTTTCGCCATTAGCCTCAGCGGTAATTATTTGTGATTGGGCGGCGAGCACTTGGCCTTGTAGCTCAACAACTTTGCCCTCAAGTTCAAGCACCTTACTTTGTGCGGTGTTCTCAATGCGTTTGAGTTCGTTGGTAACAATTTGGCGCTCTTCGTCACTCGTGAATAGGTCATCAACTAGCTTGGTAACTGGGGCGACTAAGTTAAACCAATTAGCCATGCTGGCCTCCAAAGCGTTTATGCAGCTGTTGGCGGGCATGTTGATAATCGCGATTGCCATTAACTCTAAGCTCAATGTCTATCGCGCTAACAGCGCGCCAGCCTTTGCTAAAGTGGCTTTGCATAGTGCCGCAATGGCTATGCAAGGGGATATTGTTAGGGTTAAAAGGCAGGCCGTGCATCCGTGCATCAACCTCCAATTTGATGCGCTGCTCTTTACCTTTTTTTAATGACCATTCCCAGTTTTTACCCATGTTGCCCCCAAAGCTCAGCAAAGGCGTATTCGCTTATGTGGGCTAGGCGGTTAAACCAGCCTTCAAGGTTGGGTTTTTGGCTGGCATCATTGGTACAAATGCGGGCGTATTTACGGCCACGGTTTACGCTAAGGCGGGCAACTAAACTTTGTGGGGCGCAGCTGCTTACAGCCTTTAAGGTGTTAGGGCCAATGCGGCCATCAGCTTTTGCACCGCTTGCACGTTGCAGTATTTGGCTCATGGCAAAGCTGCCATGGTTTATAGCGCCGTCTAAAGTAAGTAAATCAACGCCATTATCAAGTTGCTCGCAGTACATGGCACGCCAGTAATCACGGTGGTAAAGTCGGATAGCGTGGGCAATGGTAAGGTTTTTTATATCTATCGTGGGGTATGCGCGTTGGCTAATACCGTATTTAGTTAAGCCACCACGATCACTTGCTACGTCATTTAAGCCGCCATCAGCACGGAGGCCACCTTCTAAATAAAGAATGGGCAATATGCAATGTGCAAACTTGAGCGAGTACGGCGCAAGTGCGGCTTGTACTTCCGGGCGCTGATTAAAACAGCTTAAATTGGGTAATGGGGTTAGGGTTAAACGCACTTGGCACTCCTGCAATCCCGTTAAGGTTTGCGCCAGAGTGCCAAGTTTTAGGAGGAGTGAATTTTAAACTGGATTAAAAATTAGCTCGATTAACCTTACAGTTATATTTGGTATATTTTTTATAGCAAACAATTCTTTTCCGAAGGAATAATTGCTTATTAATAATTCCAGTTCATGCTCAAAGTCGATTTCACCGTGGAATAGAAATTTTATACCTTCCGTCTTCAAAATAAAAATATCAAAAAAGGCGTTTTTATCTGAGTCATGCTCAGTATTTTTTATTGCATGATACATAGCAATGTCAGGATCTAGTGTTGTAGAGATAAATTTATCACTACCGCTACCACCACGAAATAAAACTTGTCCAATAGACAAAAGCTGACCATGCTGATTTATCTCATTTTGTATTTTTATTACTTGATTGCTAGTTAAGCTTTCGTAGTTTTTTAGATAGTACCTTATACATGGGAGTTCAAGGTTTGTAGCGTTTTGAAATAAATTTTTGTAATCTTGATTTGTAGTAATTGAATCAATTAAGTCTACATTCTTTTTTATTCTTCCTTGAGATAGGTAACGGGCTTCCCATATTTCTTGTACAAACTTATTCGCGGTATTCTTATTTAAAAATTGACCATGGAATACATGGTCAAATGTGTAAGTCTGCATACTTATAGTTCTAGTTTAGCATATTCAATATTAGCTTTTTTAAGGTAGTTTTGGGCATATTCACAATTTATTATGAAATCTTCCGGTGTCAAATCGTTTGTTTTATTACAATATCCAATACAATTTTTCAAAGCTCGTACAGTATATTGTTTGTTGAATACATGGTCAGCATATTCTTGGTCAAACTTTGTCAATACTTCTTCATATCCACTTTCAAGTTTTTCTTTTAATCCGTTGGCCATTGCTATGGTTAATGCAGGTTCATGATCCCCTTCAATTAATTTACTAATCATGTGTTCACCAAAAAATTGAGTCATATAAATCTCCTTTGTGTAACTTCCGAATGTTTATGTTCTTTTTATGCAAATAAATTAGTTAAAAAATATGTAATCAGAACCTTAGCTCAATGCTATTAAACAACTACCTCAATAACATCAAAAGTAGATGGGTGAGTATAGGTTGATATTTCAAGCTTCACGAATAAAATTAGCTGTAAGTTTTTTGAAAAAGCTCATTTTTTTATTATTTTCAAGGTTATGAACATTGTTGACATCATACCTACATAGCTCTAAAAGCGTGTACATAATAGGAGGCTCTTTTAATTCAATCGCTTTCAGTTTAGACATAAAACTTGCGTACTCTTCTTTGGTTAGAGTATCGCTATGGATGAACATTTCACTTTCCAGTCTTATATATTCTTGTCTTAATTCGTTATGTAATTCGGAATTTTTTCTAGTTTCAATAACTAAATCTAAAGCTTGAAGCACAGCTACAATTCCGGCAAAAATAGCGCCAATTTTGGCATCGTTAGCTAAAGTAGCTACTGCTGACGTTGAGAATGCGAGTGAAAGAGCAGCGGTTATTCTATGCCATTTACCAAAGAATTGTTGCCTCATCATATGGTAGCGAATGCCCAATCCTATATTATAGGTAACATTCCAATGTCGATCTAAACCGCTATCATCATCTGGTGCTAAATCTGGTGCATTATCCATAATTAGTCCTTACTTTTTTGGACGTGGTGGGGTGGCGAAATTGGTTGTAATAATCGTTTCCTTTTTCTTGCTACCTTCACAGCTTGAATAATAGTCATCACTGCATGCATCATAGTCTTCACTGCATGCATAATAGTTTTCACTCAATGCATCATAGTCTTCAGAGCTTGCATTATAGTCTTCGGGGCTTGCATTTTCATCCGAGTCTATAGTAAAAATACACTTGTCTGATAAAGGTTTCTTATTATTTTCTACGTAAGTCTCGTCTGGGGATACTTTAACGATAACAGGTGATTTTTCTTTTTTATCTTTATTTTTAGACATCAGTATACATCCTTGTTCTCTGTTTATTTTGTGGGTTTATTTCCACCTGGGCGTGGCGGTGTGCTGAAATGTTGCGTGATTGAAAATGATTCCAATCCATCAGATTTATTACCTGGCGGAACAGGTTTTTGTATAGAGTTATCCTGTTGCTTGCCACGATTAGGTTGTTGGTTACCAGTGTTTTTTCCGTTTGTGTTTTTATTATCACTCATGATTGTTCTCTAATTATTAAAAAATATTATAAATCTTTCCCCATCCACACAACTCGGCCAACTATGTGTAGTTGATCTAAGCTTTCTTGTGGTACGAGTTGAGCCTCGTAAGCTGGGTTGTCTGACAGTATTTTAATACCGCCTGTAAATTGCCTCTGTAGTCGTTTTACCAATAGGTGACTGTCTAAGTCTATTACATAAATGCCATCTACAAAGTTATCTAACGGTGATGTATCAACCACTAGCGACTCGCCGCTAATAATGGTTGGGTGCATGCTGTCACCCTTGGCCGTTATAACCACCAAATGGCTCTTATTTAAATTGCGTTTAGATAACCATTGGCAATCAAACACCATGCTCTTATCAGTATATTCTTCACTAATAACAATAGCGCCGTGGCCAGCGGACGCTTCTACATCAACAACCGGCACATAAAATAGATTAGCAGGCAGAAAATCAGCGTTAGGCGTCTTCACTAGTTGCTTCTTTTTTGAGACTTGATATTCAAAGGTTTCATTATTTAAACCTTTTGAGTATTCACCTGTTACTACAAAGTGTATATCAAATCCGATCTTTCCAAGCTCTGCTAATTTGTCTGATGGGATTGGAGAACCAGACTCCCAGCGGTAGTAAGTAACCTTACTTACACCCACAGACTCAAAGACATCTTTTTGTTTTAGGTTAAGCCTTTCTCTTTCTTGTAATAAAAAAGGTTTCATATATTTATCTTTTTATATTGACAGGGTGCAAATGTGAACCCTATACTCAACTCGAATCTTAACTAAACCCTTTTATGCTCCGTTCGCCAAAACTACATAAAAGGATTAATTACAAAAAGGTAATGTACTATGAAAGCACAAGAAATAAAACAAGCTATTAAGCTCAAAGGTTACAGCTTGTCTATGCTTGCTGATGCTTTGGGCGTAAATCTTGCCACTGTATCGGGTGTGGTTTGTGGCCACACTCAATCTCGCCGCGTTGCTGATGCCATTTCTAAACTCATTGATAAACCCGTAAAAGAAATTTTCCCTGATGTTGAATCGTACTCTCGCCCCAAGCTTTTAAAGGGGGCACTGCGCCAGCAAGGCGTTGAAGAGCTTAAACAGTTATTAGCCTCTTGAGTGGTAATTATTGCTGGGCTTAATAGCCAGCGCATAACTAATTCAGTAACGGATAAAACGGGAGTATGACAATGAACACGATGTTTATTTTCATGACAACGCCACACAATCAAAGCCAGCACCGGGCACTTACAAGCAGCCAAGGTTTGCACCGTGGCAATGCGCTTAGCGCGAGTTTTATTACACAAGCTAAGCAGCAGCTTACGCAATTGATAGGCGGTTACACGCGCTCTGGGCTTAACGATGGGCAAGCTGTTAATACCAAGCCAGCAAAGCACGTTGCTAAATTGGCTTTGGTTAAAGTAAGTAATTTGAGTATTCATAATTTAAGCCTTAGTGATTTGGTTGCTAAGAGCTTAGTGAAATTAACCTATGTATTGGAAGTTCCAAAAAGTGTTTATTTTTGGAATGCATTGTTGGCACTTTTGACCTTGCCAAAAGGATCATTACATGACTAAGCCAAAGCGTCGTCAGTGGGGGCGAATAGTTGCTCGTAGCCTGCCTGAAGCATTACAGCTATGTAAAGAGCACGCACAAGCTACTCGGCAAATGAGCGTCCCGCGTATAGCGGATAGAACCGGTATTAGTACCGACATGCTCTATAAGCATTTAGGTAGTGGAGATATGCCAGCCAGTTTACTTATTCCTTACATGGCTGCCACTGGCCGTGAATACCCGCTGATGTACATGGCCCATAGCCTAGACAAGTTAATTGTTGATATGCCTAAAGGTAAAAAGCCAAGCAATAGCAACCTGACGCACTTAAATTTATTTGCTAACCAAGTTATTGGCATGGTGATGCAATTAGAAGAAGGCGCAGGCAACGCACAGTATGTTGCCGAGCAAATTGTATTGCTAATGCAGCAACTAGCCTACCAAAAGCTCGAAGCTGAAAAGCTTGACGAACCGCAAACTTGTTTTGATCTTACTGCCGATCACGATACCCATTAATTAAGGATGACAATCATGCAACTCAAAGACCTAGATCACTCTGATTTTCAACAAAACGATGAAAAGTTACCCAAAATAGCGTGTGCATGCTGCCGTAAAAGTGAGCAATCATCTAAATCTATGGCCCCTAGTGAGTGGCTATATGCGGCTAATTTTGTTGGCTGGCGCAAGGTAGTTACTGATGGCACAACGTTGTCGCCAGTTTGCCCGCACTGTGTTGATGAAATGGACGCTGTTGCAGAGGCGCAAACAGCATGAGCGAAAAGTATTTAAGCGCTCAGGTGCAGCGCGTTTTAAAAACAATTGAGCTTATGGCAGGCCATGAAATTGATGGTGTAGAGCCTGGCAAATTAGCCCAAGCATTAAATACTAGCGGTGCTGATGTTACCCGTATTCTAACTAATTTAGAACATGGCGGATTTGCTGAGCGCTTACCCAGCAATGCTAAACGTTGGCGCTTACATAAAAGCTTAGTGCAGATCAGCAATACCGTTGAGAACAACTTTAGAACGGCGCTGCGCCAGCTGCAAACCGAAGCCAATAACTATAACGTGTTGAGGTAGAACACCATGGCAAAAAATGAATTAGTTGATATAACCCCTGCACAAGAAAAAGCGATTGTGCAAGGCAAAGACATTTTAGCATCTAAGCAAGATGTGCTGTTAAAGCTTGGCCAAGCACAAGCATTTAACTTTGCTGCAAAATTACTGACGGTCAGTGAATTAAAGATCCTTAATGAAATAAAGGAATCTAAAGCATACAAGGGTTTAACGTACACCGACTCTGATGGAAAGTTACTGACGGTCAGTAATTGGGGGGAGTGCTGCAAATCGATTTTAGGTAGTAGCCAACAGCATGTAGATGAAAAATTGAATAACCTTCACCGATTTGGAGAAGAATTTTTTGAACAAGCCCAGCAAATGAAACTGGGCTACCGTGATTTGCGTGCTTTGCGTCAACTTTCAAATGATGAACAGGCGCTTGTTATTGAGTCTGAAGCGGTTGAAGTGGGCGACAAAGAAGCGGTTAAAGATTTAATTGAAGAGCTAAAAGCCAAGCATAAAAAAGAAACTGTCACTCTTAAAGAAGAGCTGCACGCCAGTGATGCAATGCTAAGAGCAAACCGCGAATTGTCGAGTAAAAACGCGGTAGAAATGCAAAACATTAAAGAGCAACTACACCAGAAAAAGTTTAGCCCTAATAAATGGCAAAACGAGGTTCGCGACTTTTTTACCAGCCTACACAAAGTGCATAACCAAATGCATGAATCATTAAATCAAGTTATGAGCCTGCACGAGCAATTGCAATTTGTTGATATGGATGACCGTGCAAAAGATGCCTGTATTGCTGCGTTTTACGCTGACAACAAGTTGCTTGTTGAACAGGTGGCTTTGAGCTGGAACACCATAGAAAACCATTGGGGACATTTTCAGGCGAGCGCTAAACCATCGGGCGAGTTTTTAGCTGAACTGGGTTTTGATAACGCGGGGGATCTATGAACACAGCAACTATGAGTAGCTTAACCATTGAATACTGGGGCGAGCAATTACAAAGCGCAGGCCACGGTAAAAAAAGCCAAATACGCGAGCAAGCATGTAATGCATTAGGTTTAAGTAAAGATGCGTTTTACCGAGCACTTAAAAAAGCGGGGTTTAGTTCAGGTAAACAACGCCGTAGTGATGCAGGAACAACTGCACTTACAGACGACACTGTGAATATGTTGGTGGCTATTTTAAACCAAGGTGTACGTGAAAATGGTAAGCGCGTTATGAACGTAACCACTGCACGTAGCATGCTAATTGCCAATGGTTATGAATGTTTAAGCCACAGCCAGATATGCCGCGTACTTGCCCAGCGTAATGCGTCAGTAAATGATTTAGACCGCGCTACGCCGCATGTGCAATTACGTAGTCTTGGGCCTAATCATGTTCATCAAACTGACCCTAGTTATTGCTTGTTGTATTACCCACCGGGTAAGCCAGGTAAACGTCAAACTTTTATGAATGATGCGGACTTTTACGCCAATAAACCTGACAACCTTGAGAAGGTTAAAAACTTTAGGGTTTGGCGCTATGTATTGGTTGATCACTATAGCGGCGCTATACGCTTATTTTACTTTGAAGCGGCGGGCGAAACCCAAGCGAATATGTTTGAATTTTTAATGTGGTGCTGGCAACAGCACGACAGCAGCCCAATTCATGGTGTACCACAAGTGTTGATGTGGGATAAAGGCAGCGCGAATGGTGCCAAAGCAATTAAGAATGTTTTAAAAGCGCTGAACGTTAAAAATATTCCTCATGAAGCTGGCAACCCGCGTGCAAAAGGTGCTGTTGAAAAAGCCAATGACATTGTAGAAACCCAGTTTGAAAGCCGTATTTTGTTTGAGCCTGTAGACAGTGTGGCTGAGTTAAATGCCGCTGCATGGGCATGGCAAGAAGCATTTAACGCCAATGTTGTGCCAGGCATGAATTGCCGCCATCACCGCCATAAACAGCCACGCCTTGATGTATGGAAACATATTTATAAAGCAGAGAACCGCCAATTTTTACGCGCGTTACCTGATTTACAAATATGCCGTTTATTACTCACTAAACAAGATGAAACCCGCAAGGTTGCGGGAGATTTAACGATTAGTTACCGCCACCCTGTAGCGAAGAAAAGCATTGAATATGATTTAAGCGATTTAGCAAATATTCGCAACGGCATGAAAGTAACGGTTGGCCCTGTAATTGTGAATGATTGCCATGCCATTTTAGTGGGTGTGAGCAATGAATTTAACGAGGCTATTTATCATCAAGTAGAACCTGTGAACACTGATGAAAGTGGCTTTAGGTTGGATGCCCCTGTGATTGGCGAAAAGATAGCACGCCATAGTGATACCGCAGCTCAAGCCAGTGGTAAAGCCGCAGACAAATTAGCGTTTGGTGAAGATGCCACCGAGAGTGAAATTAAGCGTGCTAAGAAAACTAAAGCCGCTCCTTTTAATGGTGCTTTAAACGCACACAGTCATTTAAAAGATATTAAACATGAAACCCACCTAGCGCCTCAAGGAGAAGTGATCACGCCTGATTCTGCGATCACGGCGCAAGTAACTGATGCCGCTAAACGTAAGGGGAATGTTTTAGAAAGTTTGGATTTACGTATTTTGCTGGCTAATCGTCTGGGCCGGAACTTACGGCCTATGGAGTTAGATTACATAGCGGGTTTAGGTGATGTTGTTGACACTCAAGTGAATGACATTGTGGAGGAACTGCACCGGGGTGTAAGCCATGCGCCAGTGCTAAAAATTGCGAGGTAATAAGTGGCGAAAATAACAAAGCTTAGCCAGGTGTTTGAGCAGCTCGGAGTTAAGCAAGCACAAGTAGTAAAAGCGCTGAGACATAAAGGCATAACCTTTAGTACAGCAAGTTTAAGCCGTGTTAAGCGGCAAGGCGAATGGCCTAAAACCTGTGATAAGGCGGCTATTCAAACACACATAGAGGTGTATTTACACCACCAGGGCGCAAGCTCAAAGCAGCTAAATAAGTTGTGGGGTTGGTGTGAGCAGCAAGCGCCCATTATTGATAAACCTGACTATGAAGACCCGGAGCCTGAAATGTTAAGTATGCATGCAAAACGCTTTTTTAAATTACGCCATGACCCATTTGAAAATGAGATCACCTGTGAAGACGATGTGTTTTTAGTTGATAACCATCGTTTGATTTTAGAAGAAATGCTAAGCGCTGCGAGTGCAGGAAGTATGACGGCGCTTATTGGTGAATGTGGCAGTGGTAAAACCATTATTCGCCGTGCTTTTACGCATCGCGTTCAACAAGAAAACCCCGAGGTTATTTTAATACAACCTGCACGTTTAGATCGTCGTAAGATCACAGCGGAGTCTATTAGTAGCGCAATTTGTAGAGCATTACAGATTAAGCACCGCCCAAGTGCTGAGGAACGTGATGCAGCGGTTGAAGAGGCACTCATTGAAAGTGCTAATAACGGCCATTTGCACCTAATGATTATTGATGAAGCGCATGATTTAAGCGCTGATGTAATCAAACTACTAAAGCGTATTTGGGAGCTAACCCATGGCTTTAGGCGTGTGATGGGCATTGTATTAATTGGCCAAACGGAGCTTAGCAAAAAGTTAGGCGGGCAAAATGTGCGTGAGTTTACCTGGCGCTGTAACCAAATAAAAATGCAGCCGCTTGGTTTGCATGTTCCTGCTTATATTCGCCATAAATTTAAACGTATTGGTGTGAACGCGGATGACATTTTTACAGAGGATGCAATGGGCGCTATTCGCGGTAAGTGCTACGGAAAAATTAAGCACGGGATGGCGTTTGATGATGAAGATATGGATCGGTCTTTTCCGCTTCATATTAATACATGGGTTAATAAAGTGATGAATGTGGCGGCCAATATTGGTGAGCAGAAAATCACAGAAAAAATGGTTCATAAGGTGTGAGCATGGAACAAGTACAAATTCAATTAACGGGTATGGCTCAGGTCAAAGTGAGTAAGACTTTAACGGTTTCTAAGGCACAGGCCCAAGTGATATTAGCTGATGATGGCGCTATGCAAACTTTATTAGCTAAGGCAGTTAATGCGCCAGTTAAAAACTGGGATCACATATTTGGTCAACGTGAAGTGGTGGCAATTAATCAAGCTAGCGGCATGCAGTGTTTAAAGGTTGGCTGTGGTTGGGTTGGTGAAACCTTCAATATGGCTTTAGGTGTTGGCGAAAGGCTATGCCCTAAGTGCAAGGGCAATAGTTTTCATCAAGTGCAAGCGGTGGTTGAACGCCATGGATAAGCGCATTTTAAATAAAATTAAGCAGTGTTTAGCTTTGGCCAAAAGCGCAACCAATGAACATGAGGCGGCCGCAGCAATGCGGGCGGCTCAGGGGTTAATGCGTAAATATCAGGTGACTGATGCTGATATTGGGTTGAGCTGTGTGAGTGAGCATGATCACCCAATAGAGGGAACGCGCATTGTTAGTTATCACGCTTTATTACTTGTGCTAATTGAACATGCGTTTGGTGTTAAGGCTGTTATGAAGCGTGGTTTGTTCACGCCAACTAGTGCCACCTTTATTGGAATAACGCCACAGCCTGAGCTAGCGGCCTATTGCTATGAGGTGCTTTGGGTAAAGTTAAAGCTTGATAGAAGTACTTATGTTAAATCGCAGCCAAAGCAATGTAAACGCGCAACGAAAGTGGCACGAGGCGATAGATATGCAGAAGGCTGGGTAAACGGGGTTTATCACGTTGTTGAAGAATTTGCTTTGACTGAAAAACAAAACGGATTTGTTGCTGCCTACATTGCGAAACATTACCCCAGTTTAACCATTACTAAGCCAATGACGCGCGGAAAAAAGGCAAATACCAAAGACGCTAAAAGTGAGGGTTATGCACGCGGTACGAGCCAATCAATTCATCGCCCAGTAAACGGGCAATCACAACAAAAACGTTTAAGTAGAGGTTGATTATGGAACAAGAATTTTTAGTAAATGCGCGTGGCTTTAAAGTGCCAATGGATAAGGTTTCAGATAACGATAAAGCTCAGCATACGCTTGTGGGTGATTTGTTGCAGGAGGCTAAGCAGTTAAGCGCGGCGCATGATGATTTTAAGCGCCGTTGTTTTACACGCGTTAATGACTTTGTTGCCGAAATGGCTAAGAGTTATAACGTTGAAATAGGCGGTAAGAAAGGCAACGTGACTTTATCGTCTTATGATAATCGTAAGTGTGTAAAGCTTGGCGTTGCTGATGATATGAGCTTTGGGCCTGAGATCATTGTAGCTAAAGAGTTGATTGATGGTGTGGTGAATGAGCAGCTTGATTTGCTGGGCGATGAAGCAAAGCTTTTAAAGGCGATAGTTCAAGATACCTTTGCGACTGATAGCGATGGTAAATATAGCAAAGCTAAGATCATGAACTTGCGCAGTAAGCACCGTTTTAGCCATGATTCAGATGAATGGGCTGATGCAATGAAAGCATTGGATGATGCCATTATTTTTAGCTCAACAAAAACCTATGTACGTTTTTATGAGCGCAATGATTTGGGCGCATGGGTGCAAATTCCTTTAGTTAGTAAGTCACTTTAGGGGGCGCAATGCGATTATCTAAATCTCGTTACATTCAATTGATACATATTGCTAAAACTCAGCTGACTTGGGATGACGAGTTATACCGCTCAATCTTAATGACGCTGACGAGCAAAAGCAGCTGTAAAGAAATGACTGTTCCAGAATTAGATCGCGTACTTGAACACATGAAATCTAAAGGTTTTAAGCCTGTATCTAAAAAGCGAGGTAAGGGCCGTAATAGCCCTATCGCGCGCGATAGAGCACCAGGCGAAAAAACACCGTTAGATAAACTGCGTCAGACGTGGATTGAAATGGCGCATGGTGGTTATTTACGTGATGGCTCAGAGCAGGCACTTTTAACCTGGAGCAAAAACCAAGCTAAGCGCTTTAACCGTGGCGTAGCTGTTGAACGTTTAGAGTGGCTTGATGATAGTGTGCTTATACTATTAATAGAGCAGCTTAAAAAATGGTATCAGCGCTTGGTTAAACAAAAGGAGTTAGCTAATGGCTGAGAACAGCGCAACTCAACGAGCAGACGGCATGCTTTTAACTATATTAGAGTTAGTATCTGAAGGCACAAAACCCTCAATTGGGGAGCAAGCGGCTTTTGATTTAGCTGTTAATGTGGTGGATAATATTAGGCACACTTTTGGTGGTGAACTGGTATATGTATGTAAAGGCCGAACGCTTGATTCTATTATTTTAAGCAACCAAATTTGGAATGACTTTAGAGGTAACAATCATCATGAGTTATCTAAAAAGTATGATTGCTCAATTCAATGGATATATGAAGTTGTGCGAACAATGGTAAAACTCAAACGCGCTGAAGTTCAAGGCGACTTGTTTGACGATCAAAACGACACTTAATTTTCTTCAACAAAAAAGCGGCGCAAATTTTTAGGCCGCTTTTATCACTTTCACTATTTGAAATACCTTTTAATATACTGTCTCGGTTATTCCCGTATAATTTCAAATATTCCCACACTTATCGCGCAAACACTGTTTAGTTATTGTAGGTTGGATCAGTAGAGAGCCCGAATCTAACGATTCGGGCTTTTTTACGTCTGCAGAAAAGTAAGGTTTGAATGATATACACTCGCACTGAAACAACCCGAAGGCGAGCCACAGTCAATGATAGCGCATCATTTGCACTGTGCCTTTCGCCGCCCAACTTAAAATTTAAAAAAAACCGCTACAGCAATGTGACGGGGTTTTTACTATCCTCCGCTGCGGGCGCCGCTTGATAAACTTCATAGATCATCATATTTATGTTCATCTCGCTTACTTTACTTGTTAATTAACGGTATGAATACTAAGATGAATTTATTATCTTAGTATTGCAATTAAGGCACTGGGCTGTTCTGAATGAATTATCAACTTTTTATAGATGACTCCGCATCACTCATTGAATTCACACGTATTTATCTTGCTATTTTTTATACATTTGTAGCTGCTTTTTATACATACAGAATTATTTATAAAAACCGAACTACACCTTCTGGTGTCATTTTTCCAGGTAAACAATTTTGCTCTAGTTGGTGGAACCATATGGCGTTTAAGTTTTTTAGAGCTGCCATTTGGTTTGTGTGTGTTGTTAGGGTATTTATTCCAGAGTTGGATGATTATTTACTATTATTTACCCCTCTAAATGGTTGGCCTGGCGTTATGTTTGGTAATGTATTACTAAGCGCAGGTTTCGCATTAAGTATGTTTGTACATTTTGATATGGCATCACTATGGCGCTCAGGAATTGATCCAAATGGACCAAAAGAGCTTAAGACGACTGGGCTTTATGAGTATTCTCGAAATCCAATGTACTTAGGTGTTGCAGCTGCACAAATTGGCTTTTTTTTAGCGCTCCCTTGCTTATTTTGTTTAGTTTGTTTGCTAGTAGGGTTAACCGCATTGTATAGGCAAATAATGGTCGAAGAAGCACATTTAGAAAAATCGTTTACAGAGTCATATCAAAAGTATAAGCAGCTTGTTCCTCGCTGGTTATAGACACCCATTTTATTAAAATAAGATTGTTTTAGGGGCTAAATGATGAAATTTTGCCTTGTTGTCACACAGGTTTTTTACCTCATCATAGACCAGTTTATTAAGGAATTGGTATGGCTAATTTGATGTACTTTATTAACAATTAGTCTGTGTTTTATACGCTACTTTATATTATAAAATAGTACAAATGAACGCTTGAGGCGTACTTAAGGCTCTAGATATTAGTTTATTACAATGATGTAAAATTTTTCTCCTTTAATAATACAGAGTTGTTCTATAATATTAGTGAATAAAAGCAACCGCTTTATAAAATACAATAACACTGAAGAGATATAAATGAGTGATTTAACCGCAATAGCCAATTTATCAATATTATTAGTAGAGCCTTCAGATGTGCAGCAAAAGCTTATAATAAAATCACTAACTCAATGTGGTGTAAAACAAGTTGAAACAGCGGCTACACAACTTCAAGCTTTAACAATGCTTGAAAAGTACCAACCTGATTTAGTTATTAGCAGTATGTATTTTGCTGATGGCACTGCAGACACGTTATTACAGAAAATTAGATCTACCCCACGTACAGAACACCAAGCATTTATGTTGGTGTCGAGCGAGCGTAATAAAAAGTATCTTGAACAATTAAGACAATCGGGTGTACTCGCTATTTTACCTAAGCCATTTAGCGCCGAGGCTATTACACGCGCGCTAAAAGCCACTTTAGATATTATTACCGAAGAAGAGGTAGAGCTTGAGCACTTTGATATAACTTTATTGCGAGTACTGGTTGTTGACGACAGCCGTTTTGCACGTAAGCATATTATTCGTGTACTTGCTGGCATGGGGATCCCTGCACCAGTAGAAGCTGAAGATGGTAAACAAGCGATAGAGCAATTAAATTCACAATCATTTGACTTAATTGTTACCGATTATAATATGCCAGAAATGGATGGCAAAGAGCTGACCGAAACCGTAAGAGGTTCTAACACCTATTCGCACATTCCTATTTTAATGGTGAGCTCAGAAGCAAACGATACCCACCTAGCGAATATAGCGCAGGCAGGCGTTGATGCTATTTGCGATAAACCTTTCGAGCCTGCAACAGTGAGAGAGCTACTATTTAAAATAATGTCTTAGTCGAATAAAAACGGCGAACAAATAAAAAATTAAACAGCGGTGGTAACACATATTGCTACCGCTTTTTTTAACTTATTGGCTAGGCACGTTATACAACTGAAACGCTACTAAACCAAATAACAGAGGCAACACAAGCGTCAATGGCAAAGTGCATAGGCTCTGGTTAGAGTGCGCCAATACTGCCAAGCAGTAATACGGTATCTAAATAAACATGTGGATTTAGTAAACTTATTGCAAAGGCCGCAAGGGCAGTTTGCCACTAGCTCACTTTTATTACCTGAGTTACTTTTAACCCCGATGTGCCTTTAATTGCAGTGCGCGCAGAGCCAAATGCTAAGTGAAGTAATACCAATTCTAATAAATAGCTGATCTATTTTACTTGCTAAAACAACCCATTTCTTTGTTGTAAATTTCGCAAAGGGAACAGCCAGTTACATCAATTTATGCCTAGAACTGAATTATTTTTTCGGCGTAAAATTTAGATCACATACTTAATGGAATTGGTATGACATAGCTATACCGCCCCATGTTAACCACGGTAATAACCCCAGCAGCCATAGCTTTAACTCACTAGCTGCAAATACCCCTACAATAATTAAAGTGGCATCACAAATTATACAAACTGCGGCTAAAACAAAACGGTTAGCGCCCGCCATACATTTGCTTAAAATCCAAATGTTTTTGCGCCCCAATGGCAATAATTAAACTCAGCCCTAACATCACACCCGACAAAAGCGACATACTTTAAATCCAAATAAATAAAACCTGTTATTCAATGCCTGCAGGGTAGGGAGTATTCTGTTACAAATCCAATGAATATATTTATTGTTATATGCGTAAACTCATGATTGATTATCAGTTACTCAATGCGCTAAGCGCCGTGATAGGTGAAGGCGGATTTGAAGAGGCGTCTAAAAAGTTATTTATTACGCAATCGGCGGTTAGCCGACGTATTCATCAGCTGGAAGCTAAACTAGGTGAACCCGTACTAATAAGAACCCAGCCACCGTCGCCAACAGCACTAGGCAAGCGCTTACTTAATCATTTACAGCAAGTATTACAGTTAGAAGTAGCCCTTAATGTGGGGCGCTTAACGAGCATACTGATTTAAATACACCACTTAGTGTAAGGCTTGCTGCTAATGCGGATTCGCTTGCAACCTGGCTGCCCGAAGCACTCGCCGTGTTTGATACCTAGCTAACCTGCAAGTTCAGGTTTGAAGTAATTTGCGAGGATCAATCAGTCGCTCATAAAAGAATGAAAGACGGCGAAGTAATGGTGTGTATTAGCTCATCCCCCGAGCCTGTAAATGGCGGGCTTGTTAGCCCACTTGGCGCTATACGCTATAAAGCCATTGCCAGCTCTGAATTTATAAAGCGGCATAAAATCAATGACCTTTTGCTGTTAGCTCATTTACTGAGCGACCTTGATAAATTACAGCATCAATTTTTAAACGACCTTAACGGCTCAACCCCACTATTCATCCATATTTACCCTTCGTCAGAGGGATTTAAACAAACCATGACCGCAGGCTTAGGCTATGGGTTATTACCTACACTACAGCTCGGAGATTCGTTAATAAAAGAAGAGTTGGTTGATTTATTTCCACAGTATTACATAGATACGCCTTTGTACTGGCACTATTGGCAAACCGAAAGCCCGCAGTTAAAAATATTGCGTAAATTTGCGCTGCAAGTAGCGGGCAAACGGTTAGAGCCTATTAACTAATAAAAGTTAAATAGCACCTTGTAGATACTGGTGTACTTGAGTCGCTGTTTGTTTAGCATATTTTTGTACACCAAGAATGGTGGCTGATGCAAAACCAGTCCATTCGCCATAGCCTACCAGCCATAAACTGGCATAATCGACGCTGTGGGTTTGCTTCGTTAGAGCAGACAAATCAGTACTTAAATTTAAGCCTGCTAAATGTGCCAAGTTCGCTTTAAACCCTGTACACCAAATTACTGCATCAATAGGTATAGTTTTATTGGCTGTTTTAATCGTATTTTTGCCAAAGCTGACTATGTTTTCTTCTCTGGTTAATACGTCTCTTTCACGAGCCTCTTTAACAGCATCAACCATTACGATTTTAGAAAAATCATCACTTGGTTCAACGGTTTTACCTTGTAACGATGCCTGATACTGTTTGGTAGAAAGTTCAAAAAGGTAGCGCCCATCTAGCTCATCATCTAAAAACTCTAACGGGCGGTTAGTAAACCAGTGAGTATTAGCCACCTTAGACACCTCGGCTAAAATTTGTGAGCCAGAGTTACCACTGCCCACTACAGCTACATTTAAGCTCGCAAATGCTGAGTTATTAGCGTATTCGCTCGAATGTACCTGCATACCTTTAAAGTCATTAATGCCTTCAAAATTAGGTATAAAGGGGCCTGAAAAATTACCGGTTGCAGAAATAAGCACTTTTGTAGTGAATTCACCCATATTGGTTTTTACAATAAATAGGTTATCGTGTTGTTCAACATTTAATACTGTAACGGGACGTTTAATATTAAAATTATAACGCTGCTCGTACTGGCCAAAGTAATTAATAACATCGGTTTTAGTTGGGTATTCTTCGCTGGTACTTGGCATGGTATAACCCGAAAGCGAGCTATATTGGCGTGGAGAAAATAGCTTTAAGCTATCCCATGCATTTAGCCATGCGCCCCCATAACTTTGATTAGCATCAAGAATAAGCGGTGTGATCCCTTGCCTTTGCAAGTAGTAAGCAGTAGAAAGCCCAGCTTGGCCAGCGCCTATAATAATTACTTGTTCAGTCATACATTACCTCTATGCTCACGCAGTTAAATACATTAAAGCTAATATGTTTTACACTACATTTTTAGAAATGTAGTGTAAAGAGAGGTTTTGCTGTTGTAAAGATTAAAACTAAATGTGCAATGGAGTTTATTGCATTGCACAGGTAAAGCGTTACGGCTTACTGCCTGATAAACGGTATATAAGTAATGCGGTTTTTTTGATGTTTTTATCAAGGCTGGTTAAATCGGCTGTTTCGTTTTTGGTATGCGCGCCGCTGCCCATTAAACCTAAACCATCTAGTGCCATATCAACATGGTTTGCGGCAAACGAAATATCAGCTGCACCTGCATTGCGTGGATTGGCGGCTATTACTTTGTTGAAACCTAAATCGTGGCTTGCGTCGCTGTATAATTCTAATAGCTTTTTATTGCCATCAGTTAATGCCATTGGCGGGTAACCGTCTTCAAAAATAAGCTCTGCTTTACTGCCATTTAAACTGTTGCTAGCAATAAGTTGCATTGATCTTTTTGCGTTTTCTAATTGTTTTGGTGAAAGTGCGCGTAAATCACCTGCTACATGCACGGTTTGTGCTATTACATTACTTTTACCAAACGCCGTAGCTGAGGAATTAGAACTGTTGTAGTCGGCATTAGTACCGCCCACAATAAGCCCAGGATTAAACGTTAAATTAGGTTGCGTGGCAAGTTGCTCTCTAAAATCATTTAAAATGCGTGATGCCTCGTAAATAGCGCCATAACCAACGCTTTCGCTAAATATTTGCGACGAATGCGCTGCATTGGCCGTTACGTTTAGCGTCCAGCCGGTATAACCACGGCGCGCCGCCATAGCGGTTTTTATATTGTTATCGCCATTTTCATAGCCAAGCGCTACGTCAGCCCAAATTGCGGCATCAACAATAGCTTGTTTAGATAAGCTAAGCGGGCGACCGCTGCTTTCTTCATCGCCAGTCAGTAACACTTTTATGCTTACATTTTCGAGTAAGTTAAGGGCTTGCAAGCTTTTAAGTGCGGTAATTATTATAGTGTTGCCACCTTTCATATCAGCAACGCCTGGGCCACTGGCTGTTTCGGCATCAAGCAGTTTGTAGGTAGTAAAATCATCGTGTTTAGCAAATACTGTATCTAGATGGCCGATCATCAGTATTTTTATTGCATCGGGGTTTTTACTCTCAAAGGTAGCTAATACATGCCCTGCGCGGTTAAACGCACTGCCATCCAGCCATTCTACTTTAAAACCAATGGCCTTAAGTTGCTCGCTTGTCAGCGCGCCTATTTTTTTTACACCTTCAATATTAAGCGAACCGCTATTAATATTTACGGCTTGCTCTATTTCTTTAAGTGCTTGGGAAATGTTTTTATCGACCTGTTTTATTATTTCACGCTCGTTTTTATCAAGCGCAGCATGGCTTGTAAGCGGTAGGGTACTAGCAAGGGTTAAAATAAGTGCATGGCTAAATTTTAAAAATGACATAACAGCATAATAAGTGAGAAATAAGAATATTTAATATGAAGTAAAAATACAGAGTATTCAATAGGCGTGGTTTGTGATTTGTATAAATAATAATGAGTTACAAGGTTAAGGGTTATAGGGGGATGCGTAATTGATTAAAATACTGATATTCAAATATGATTTGTTAATTAATAATCAACAAGTATAACTAAACAGCGATTTGTCTGACATTGTTGATCTCCACCATTTTGGGGTTTTGCTGCATTTAGGAAAGGAAAGTCGAAGCTAACTATCTGTTTACAGATATATATTATATGGTTAGGATAAAATTAGTATAAAAGAGCGGCATTTGTTTATTTGCAAAACGGCAAATATCGTAGACATAAACTTTTATGTGCCGAATCAAACTATGGAGTAAATTTAATTTTATGGAAGCACCAACACTTTTTACAAATATTAGAGATTGGTTAGAAATATTTTATTTTATTAGTGGGGTTATCATTATGCCCCTAGCTGGATTTGGCTTGTGGCAATTAAAGTTAGCTAAAGATCAAATTACGTTGGCCAAAAATCAATTGGAAACGAGTAAAAATATATTTAAAACCCAATCAAAAAGAGCAGCCGTAGAGGCTGCTGTTCTTGAATGTCGTAATTTTTCAGAAACTGTAATTAAAGAATCAATGGCTCTTGATAAATTTTGTAAACAAGAACAGATATCGTATTTTGATGACGTCATTTTTACAAACACAGAAGATGGGTTTACCCTTGATTGTAAAAATGTTGATGAAGAGGATGCGAATAAACTACAAGCTGTTGATGAAACTATTACAAGGTTTATGAACGGGATGGAGGCTCATTCATTATACTTTCTAAGTGGAATTGCTGATGAAAAAATTGCTTTTCATACTAACGCTAAAGCTTTTATTGAACTCGCCGAAACGGCATTTAAAGTAATTCCTCTCTGCAATATCGACGATGATGATATTCAACCTGTAAAAACATTATATTTCATGTGGTATAAAAAGGTTGAAGCTAAAAAGCTTAAGATAAAAAAGGAAGAGATAGAAAAAGAATTATCTGATTATAAGGAAGTTAATCTTAGGTCAATTGGTACATAACAAGAGGCTTTTCAACGTCGAATATTTTCCCTTTATTCTATCCAGCCGGTATTTAAAATTAACAACCGTCAGGTTTAACGCCATGGGCATTAAACCTGACAGCCCAAAATAGACCAAGCTACATTTAATTAGTTGGCATTAAATAGATTTCTCGTACGCTGTTGCGCTGGTTTGCTTCAATAGCAAACAGTACGGCGTCGGCTACATCTTGTGGGTCGAGTTTATCGGGTTTAGCTTCATCAAAAAATGGGGTGTTTACCATGCCTGGGGCGATGGTAGTGCATCGGCCGTTCCACTCACTCATTTCCTCAGCTAAGTTTTGTCCAAAGCCATAAGCAAACCATTTAGTTGCACCATAAATAGAGCCACCAATTGGCTTACGGCCAGCGGCAGAGCTGGTTAATATAAAGTGACCTTTATTTTGGTGTAAATGCGGCAGTGTTAATTTAGCAGTCCACAGTAGGGCTTTAATGTTTATATCAATCATAGTTGACCACTCATCGGGGTCACCTTTTTCGGTGCCTGCGGTTGAAACGCCCATACCTGCGTTAGCAAAGGCTACGTCTAATCGGCCAAACTTTTCAATGCCTTTGGTAACTACGTTTTCAAGCGCAGTAAAGTCGGTTGCATCTGCGACTACGCCCAGTGCATTATTTGAGCCTAGCGACTCTACTAACTCAGTTAGCTTATCTTCGCGTCTAGCGGTAAGTATTACTTTATGACCATTATTAACAAGTGTTTTTGCGGTTGCTTCACCAATGCCACTTGAAGCGCCGGTTATGAGTATTATTTTTTCTTTTGCCATAGATAACCTCTTTAATGAACGTTAAAAACTTGAACCAAGAATACCAATAAACGATTAACCTACATTGAATGTACGCTGTAAATTAGCGATAAGTAGCTGTGTTTTGTACTTCAATAGACATGGTTTTTAGCCGTTATTAAAATTGAAATAATTAGAGGGCCCCCTAGATTACTACTAAAACTGTCAATCAAACAAAATGATAAGCTTAACTTATAATTAATAAATCACGAGAAGAGCGATGCATCAATAAGGGGAAGTCTTCGCCCGCTCAAATAAGTCACTCAAACATCTGTAATCTCTTGCAAAACGACAATTAAAATAACACCGAATCCTCTTTTAATATTCCATGTAAAATTGAAGTAACCGATTGAACCAAAATAGGAACTCGGCTATGGTTGAGACATCAATAAATATAAAACGAGCTAATCTACAGGCTCGTCAGTGGCCGATTATGGATGTTTTAAGTAATAGAACTAAAAAGATTATTGGTCTTCTTTTTAAATCTGATCAAACAAAAATTGTTGAAAAAAACCTTTTGGATGACTGCTCAAGAAGCATCTCTGGTTGCAATGATTGGGAAGCTGAATTATTAGAGCGGATTTGGATATCCGTTTTAAAAATAAGTTCAGGAGACATGAAGAAATTCGAATCTGCTGTTAAGCTAGCTAATACTGATTATAGGGATTTATTCATGGCAGCAGGGTTTGGGTATGATTCAGAGGCTCATAAAAAGTGGAAGATTTAATGCCTAAAGCGACTAACAAGCGCATGTTGCATAAGCTACTAGCGTGGCTTGGACGTTTTTTTACGATCGTGTCTCGATACAAAGCCTCCGCATATTCTTTTAATATTTCATGTGAAATTGAAGTAACTGATTGAACCAAAATAGTAACTCGGCTATGGTTTGTTTATCAATAAAGATAACTTTAAAACGAGTTAATCTACAGGCTCGTTAGATATATAAGGATGTTCAATGATAGATTTTGATAATAAAGGTTTTTTTAAGCTTAAACAGGATTCTGATTACGCAGATAAAGTAAAAGATTTACTTTTAGACGATGAGCAAATAATTGATTCATACAAGTCAATGCGTGATGGAGTGGTTTTTACAGATAAAAGAATCATCGCTGTAAATGTGCAAGGTATTACCGGAAGCAAAAAAGATTTTACATCTTTACCCTATAAAAATATTGTAGCCTATTCGGTTGAAACCTCGGGTACTTTTGACCTTGATTCTGAATTAGAGATATATTTTTCAGCTGTTGGTAAAGTTAAGTTTGAGTTTACTGGCAAGTCTTCAATGTTGGAAATTTCAAAAACAATATCTAATCATTTATTGTAGACAACTTATTGCTAACTGCCCCTCTGGGGTGGGCAGTAAGTATTAAAGCTCACCTTCCACCGCAAACTTCATCAACAATGAATCCAGCCATTTTTAATGCTTTTAGATAGATAGATATTTATTATAAAGCGTATGCGTTTTTCAGCATTTAAATAGGATCGGTATCCACTTGAATGCCAACAAGCGTGTCACTTGGCTTACATCAAGGCAAGATTGAATCTTTACTTTCTACGGATATAGGTAAGGAGTGTGAGCAGGACGCAGATGCTTTGTGGGTTTTTACTTATTCTGACAAGGGTGTAGGTCATTAGAGTAACGAGTGGGCATTAATACCAATCTGCATAAATCTTTGATCAATTTAACGAATTAAATTGCACTATAACGTCGTTAAAAATTTTTTATTTAGAACAACTAGATACAAAAATTTTTGCCTAGTTCTAGCGTAATTTTCT
>NZ_JACJEM010000042.1:0-45600 GCF_014164085.1 Pseudoalteromonas sp. SG45-5
GATTTTGACCCTAAGGGATTTTGACCCTAAGGGATTTTAACCACGTAAGGTGATTTTACTGGTAAACTTAGCTTGGTCGCTGAAATCTCTTGCCCATGTTTTGGCATCACGGCGCGCACCAAAAACATCAAAGCTCATGGTTTGCTCAAGTTTACCATTGGCATCAACAATAACATGAGTTGAGCCTAAATGGTCGTCTAGCATGTAGCGAGTAGTGGCTTGGTTATTCACCGTGGTGACTAACACTTTGCCTGCAATGTAACGCTTGCTCACCCAAATACTTTGGCCACCATAGCGAATAAATTCAACAACAAACTATCGGGGTCAGGTCTTGTTTTTTGCCACTAATTACATAAAGACAAAATGCAAGACCTGACCCTATTTACTTTTCTACTTTTTTAATAGTTAGACTTAAATTCAAAAATTAAGATGACACCCATCCTAATTCTTAGTTCGTCAAAGTTTAAAGTTTAGGATAGGTGATAAGATGAATTCGGGACGGCGTTAAAAATTAAAATGACACCCACTCTAATTACTTTGCAAATCGTTAGCTAAAAATGAAATAAACTAGATTAAAATGGGTGGTTAGATAAACGCTTCCCAAACGGCGTCAATGCCCAAACTGGTCAGTCAAACTCAGTTAAAGGCAACGCATAGCAAGCATTACTACTCTTTTTTATATTTACCGAGGATGACGTATTTAATTGCGAGTAATTAAGTACGATAAAGCACTTTAATGACATGCCAGCCGAATTTTGTTTTAACTAGGTGGGGCTCTAAAATTTCGCCTTTAAACGCAATTTTGTCAAATTGTGGGACCATTTGGCCGCGTCCAAATTCACCTAAGTCACCGCCTTTTTTACCCGATGGGCATGACGAATACTTTTTAGCTAAGGTTTGAAACTTTGCACCTTTGCCCAACTGCTTAATAATATCTTCTGCAATTTCTTTGTGCTTAACCAAAATGTGAAGTGCATGTGCTGTATTTGCCATGAAAAAAGCCTTTTATACCGTTAGCTAAAAATAAACGCGGCGATTTTAACACAACCCCATAAACCTAGCATCTACTTATACTGCAGTGTATAACCACTAATTTATAAATAATGTTTGCCATCATCTGGGTTGGGAATTCTGCAATACTGATACTTTCCAAATAATGTATAACGATTTAAAGCGATTTTATCGTATGACCAATTATTAAACCTATTTGGTAAAACACTAAATATATTTGCGAGCTTGTACGGATAACCAAGCTGCTTAACCACTTCAAAAAAAGCATGACTTTGCGTATACGCTTTACCATTTTCAACATACACCATTGAGGCGTATTCAATTGTTGAAAAACCAAAGTGTGTTAACAGCAATTTACCTTTAGGAGACTGCACGCTGCATAGTTTAAAAATAATCTTCGTATCGCTCGCAATAATAAAATTACACCACGCACTGCAAAGCTTACATTGCGCATCAAATAATATAATTTTTTGATTTTGCATTAGTATAGCTGCATCATCGTTCATAACACTTTCCTTAAATTAAGTAACCTGAACTCAGGATAATAAATCTATCTCGAGCAGTTATTTTAAGCGCTAACTGCGTTGAGTTTACTTGCAATAGGCCCGCTATTGACGCGTAAATTCGCCTTGTTTTCACTGAAAATCTCTGGCTAGAGGAAATAGATTTAAATATCACCACGATTCAATACGTTAGTAAACCTCTTAACCAGAGTTCAAGTTAAGTACTAAGTTACTGCTGCACCGGCTTTTTTTGTAGCTTGCGCTGTAAAGTGCGCCGATGCATATTAAGTTGCCTTGCGGTAACCGACACATTGCCATTATTACTGTGTAATACTTGCTGAATGTGTTCCCACTCTAAGCGCTCTGGCGACATAACAGTATCATCAATAGCACTAGGCGCAGACGTTACAGCCTTTGTGTTAAGCGCTTTTAATAGGGTCGTCATATCAACTGGTTTAGTAAGGTAATCGTTTGCACCTAAACGCATTGCCTCTACTGCGGTCGCAATACTTGCAAACCCAGTGAGTAAAACAATATGAGTTTGGGGGAGCAAACTACGCAGTGGCTTTATGAGTGCAAGTCCGTTATCGTCGCCTAGTTTCATGTCTAATAAAACAAAGTTCGGTAATAGTTTGCGTGCAGCGAGTAACGCATCACTTTGATTATGTGCTACTTCGCAAGTAAAGCCCTGCTTAGTTAAGCGCCTTGCTAGTGTGTTGGCTAAATTTATATCGTCTTCAACAATAAGTAACTTCATGAGGCTGTTTTCTCGGTGTTTACAATAGCAAGTTTTACTTTGGCGACAGCGCCACCATCTGTATGATTAAACAAGGTAAGCGAGCCATTTAAACGCTCAAATGTTACATTTGATAAAAGCACAGCAAGCCCCATTCCCTGAACGCTTGGCATAAGTTGCCCGCCCAGCTCTGCTAATTGTGATGCAGAAAAACCACTGCCAAAATCACGAATTAACAAATAAACACATTTGCTATGCAGGTTATCTTGCTGCCAACTTAGCTCTAATTGAGTTTGACCTTGTTTTTGGTTTGCGAGGGTCGCATTTTGTAATAAATTTAAAATTGCAGGCAATAACATAACATCGCTCATTAGTGTTGCAGCGATAGGCGGTGTGATCCACTGAATGTGCTGATCAGGGTATTGCAGTAAAAGAGTATCCGTGATCTGTGTTTGCAGGTGCTTTACAGTTACGTGTTCTTGTGAATTTTTAAGCCGTAACTGCTCCGAAAGCTTCCTGAAATCATTAAGTTGGTTACTACACTGAATCAGCGGCGCTTGCATATGCTTAACAATAGAATTGTTTGGTTGATCTTCTAGTAGCTCTTCAAATAATAACTGCAAGTTTGCGATGGGGGTCGCAAGTTGATGGGTTATTTGTGCAGCAGCTCCATCAAGGGTAACAAGCTGCTCATTACGTAATTGTTTTTCTCGCACGTTTGCAATAATTCGCTCTCGCTCTTTAAGTGCTCTGCTCATTGCGCCAATCACAAGTGCGATTATACTGGCACTTAAAACAAAATTGACCCACATACCAATAAAGTGCCCGCTCATATTCATTTGATGCATACTGTGATCGGGCATCTTTATCAATAAAAAACTGTAAGCTGCAATCGCTAACACAGCGATATACGCCAATCCCTTTTCACGTAATGTAACAGCAGCAATCATTATGGGAAGCAACAACAACGAGACAAACGCATTGGTTGCCCCACCACTTAGCGAAAGCAAAACAGTTAAAAACAACACATCAGCAGTGAGTTGCATTAACATACCAAACGGTTTAGCTTGGCTTACATTACGATAAGCAAATAGGCTAATTAGCTGAAAAATAGCCTCTAACGCAATAACAGTGAGTAAAGGCAGTAACGCAATTTGGTGATCAAGTAAAAAATAAACGCTTAACACTGCGATTAACTGCACAGCAATTGCGCCGCTTCGCAGCATTAATAGTCGACTAATAGAAGGGTCGGTTCGCATTAACAAAAGGTAATTGCCCAATCAAATGTTTAATAAGGTTATGTTAACGGTTATATGATTTTTAATCATCATCCATAGAAATTGTAAACGGTGAACAAGGGGTGCCTTGATGAAACACCATTTGCCATTGCTCACCTTGTTTACGCCAAAGCGACATACGCAATGAATAATTAAATTCACTGCGAGCAGTGCGCCTATAAGCGGCTTGATAACTTAGCTGCGCAACATCATCGCTTAGCATTCGACCTTTAAAATGTTGATTGTAAAACTGTGGCACCACTTCGGTAGGTAAACGGGTAAGCACTTGGTATTTATTAAATGTAGTGCCGTTGGCAGCAATTTCGATAAATTCATCATCAAGTAAAGCATCTAGCGCACGCTCAGATTGGCGAATTTCTGGGTCGAGTAACTGGCGCTCAGCATCAATCAAATGGTTAAATAACGACACTTTTATTTTGTTACTCATATGCTTCCCTATAATTTATAAACTTACCTAGCTATACCAACGTATTGCACAGTATTTGAGCATACGATTACTATTATTAGTTAAGTATCATAATCGCTGATACTGCCTGCCTGTCAACAGCTAAGCAACAAATAACAACCTAAACACTAACATTGTAATTCGCATTTGCTCTTTTTTAAATCAACTTATTTATAGATTGCCTTTCATTACAATTTATTACGGGGGAAAACACCTTATAAACTAGTCTTGAAAGGCAATTTTTGATATAACATCCCTATTAGTAACACACGTCAGACCACTTTTAAGAGAGCATACCATGTCTTACGCACACATCACTGGTTGGGGTAAATGCATTCCACCAGCAAGCATTAGCAACGACGAAATTAGTGAAATAGTTGATACCACCGATGAGTGGATAACCACGCGTACAGGCATTAAATCACGTCGCGTGAGTCATGTAAGTACTGCCGATTTAGCGACCATTGCAGCAAAACATGCAATTGCATGTGCAGGCGTTGATCCAAAAGATATTGATTTAGTGATCTTAGCAACCTGTACACCTTCCACTGTTGTGGCAAATACCGCCTCACAAGTACAAAAAAATATTGGTGCTATAGGCGCAGCTGCTATGGATACTAACGCGGCATGTTCTGGCTTTTTATATGCGATACAAGCCGCTACAGCACAAATTCAAGCGGGTATGATCAAAAAAGCGGTGGTCATTGCCGCTGAGCGCATGACTTGGTATGTGAACTGGGCGCGCCGTGATAGCGCTGTTTTGTTTGGTGATGGCGCAGGTGCAGTCGTACTTGAAGCAGCAGATACACCAGCCGGTTTGCTTGCAACTAAAACAGGGTGCGATAGTGAAGATCGCGATATTCTACACATCACAAATTTTGGTAGCAATTTAAATAAATATGAACCAATTGGCCCATCAGATTTGTTATTTGAAGGGCGTGAAATTTTCAAACGCGCTGTAAAAGGCATGAGTGAAGCGTGTGATGATGTACTTCAGCAAGCAAATTTAAGCTTAGATGATATAAACGTATTAGTTCCTCACCAAGCAAACTTACGCATTATTCAAGCTATTCAGCACCGTTTAAAAGTACCTGATGAAAAAGTGATGGTAAACATTGGTGAGTATGGCAATACCTCAGCTGCAACAATTGCCATTGCACTATGTGAAGCGGTTGAACAAGGGTTAATTAAGCCACATTCTAATATAATGTCTGCTGCGTTTGGAGCAGGTCTTACGTGGGCTGCAAGTTACATAAAATGGGGCGATCGTGTAACGCCTATTAATGTAAGCGATGCAGTATTACCACCGTGTAATAAAACAGGTTTAGAACTTGTAGCGCCAGCCGTTAAAGCGTGTAAAGACGCTGATCCAAGCTAACAAAACATGTAGTAAGCCACATATAAAACGCACTTAATTAAGTGCGTTTTTGCTTTTAATAAGCACCTGTTTTATACACTTGTGGTCGTTCATATAAATTAGATTTAGCCATGCCTGATGGTGGCCAAATTGAGTTGTTTTCGTTTGATGGATCGCCCGCAAGACCAAGCTACCCCGAAGCACAAGGCTTAAGACATTTAGCTTTTAAGGTAGCGGATGTACAGATTGCAAAAACGTATTTAGAGTCGTGCGATGTAAACGTTGAGGATATTAGAGTGGATGAAATAACCGGCAAAAAGTTTACCTTTTTTGCCGTTCCAGACAATTTACCACTTGAGCTGTATGAGGTTTAATACTCATAAACTCAAATTATGCACTTACTATTGAATTAAAAACTTACTTATTAAAACGATTTTGTAGGTAAGTAAATACAGCCCGAATACCTAATGCCTCACCACCGGTTGGACGACCTGGTAATGCACGTAAGTTCCATGCCATTACATCAAAGTGTACCCACGGTGTTGTTGGTTCAACAAATTCTTTTAAGTAAAGCGCAGCGGTAATTGCACCACCAAACGGTGTGCTTGCGCAGTTAGCCATATCGGCTACATCACTTTTCAAAAAGCTTTTGTATTGCTCAAATAACGGAAGTTGCCAAACAGGATCATATACACTTAAACCTGCATCAATAATACCATTTGCTACATCGCGCTCTGTTGAGAAAAAGCCCGGAAGCTCAGTACCCAGTGCAACACGACATGCACCAGTAAGAGTTGCAAAATCAATAATTAGATCTGGTTTGTCGTTTTGAGCTTCACTTAACGCATCACACAATACTAAGCGCCCTTCTGCGTCAGTGTTATCAATTTCGACCATAATACCTTTACGTGTTTTAACAACATCGCCTGGGCGAAATGCATTACGCGATACAGCGTTTTCTACCGCAGGGACAAGCACGCGTAGTCTAATTGGTAAGTTAGCGGCCATAATTAGCTGCGCTAGTGCAATAACATGCGCGGCACCGCCCATGTCTTTTTTCATATTGCGCATGCCAGAACTTGGTTTTAAATCAAGGCCACCAGAATCAAAGCACACACCTTTACCAACAAGTGTAATGAGTGGGGCATCGGTTGCGCCCCATTTTAAATCGAGTAAACGCGGTTTGTTTTCGCTTGCACGACCCACCATATGAATAGTTGGGTAGTTTTGCTCTAATAGTTCATCGCCAATCCACTGCGAAAATTCACCATTGTACGTTGCGGCTAAATCTTCCATTACTTGCGATAAATGCTGCGGCATCATATCCACAGCTGGAGTATTCACTAAATCGCGTGCAAGTGTAATAGCATCAGCTTGCTGGCTAATACGCTCATACATGGCTTTATCGCTAATGGCTAATTGCGCTTTTGCTGTTGGCTTTTCTTTGTATTCACTAAATTCGTACCCACCAAGCACAAACCCTAAAGCAACGTGCTCTACTAATACATTATCACCTTGAATTTGATAAGTACCCATTGGCAATGTATTTGCTAAATTACCCGCAGCCCAAAAATCATCACTACTTTGCATAAGGCAAACAACGTGACTTAATTCGCCAGTTTTGGCATCAGGGATTAGCGCTAATCCTTGCTTTTCAAAGCCTGTGTTGTTTAACCAGTTTTGTATAAACGCAGATTGCTGAGTTTGCCAGTCAGATAATTCGTTTTTGAGAATAAATGATAAAGGAATACCAGAAGAAGTATGACGAAGTAATGCACTCATTAAATAGCTCGTATAATATAAAAATGGTACTTAAGAGCATATCAATAAGCACACTTAAAAGGTATCGCTAATTTGAGGTTACATTAGATTACTTTTTTAATGACTCGTTGTGAGCTTTTTTTTGATTTTCGTGACTTATTTCAGCGTCAAGTTCTTTAATTGATTTGTTCATACTAAACGAGCTTGGCAACACATCAACACCCACTATACGACCGAGCTTTACCACTAAAGGAATTGTAAGCGGTGCAAAAGGTAAAACGGCAAATACGCCTAAACCTAGCCCTTTTAAAATATCAACAAACTGTTCATTAGCGCGTTTTAATTCTGCTTTATTCGTTTGCCCTTGAGTATAGCGCCTATAAATTGAGAGCATTTCTTTTGTTTCTTGTTTTTCTTGCGCAAGTGCTATTTTAAGCGCCACCATAGCACGGCGAAAACGCAGCTGTTGGCGCTTTTTACTAATTTTAACTACCCGCCACGGTGCACGGTGAATAACTTTATATAATCGCATAACGGGCATTTTCACACAGCCCTTCTCGTTCACAAAGAATAATTTACTTATCTGAAGCGTTACTTTATTCTTTGTACACAATGAGTGCCTAGATGAAACCTTTTATGCAACCAAATACAACGCTTCTAACAATCAAGCCTGAGCGACCAAAATCTGATGAATGTTGCGGTGGAGGCAGTTGCTGTCCCTGTGTATGGGATGAGTACAAAGAAAAATTAGCAGCGTGGCGTAATGCGCAAACCTCTGAAAAAACAACTAAAAAAGTCTAAGTAAAGAAACAAAAAAGCAACATTGAAAACCCAACCTTGCATTAATAATTCTTTTTACTCTGCAATTTCACCCATTCGCTTCGTTTCCCCCTTCACCTTGAATCATTATTGCATACAGTTACTAAGTTAACTTTTTTGTTATAAAACGGTTAATTAGCAATTGCTCTCCTTGTTTTTTATCTATAGTCTGTAGATACAACGTTACTAAAGGTTGCCTAATTAATTAAGCTTTAGAGGCTAAAACCTCAAATTAATATGCACTAATAGTGTGGTTGAAAAATAAATGATGTGAAATTTAACATCGAAGTAAAAATTATTCTAACTGGGGAAAATTAGAATGAAATTAAAAAACAATGCGCTAAACCAAGCAATAAAATTTGCTCTAGCTACAACAACTGCAGGGTTGTTTATTTCAAGTTCTGCTATTGCAGCCGATGAACAACAAGTTAAAGTGAACAAAAATGTAGAGAAAATTGCCGTAGTCGGTACGCGTTCAGCTCCTCGTTCTATCGGTGATTCACCCGTTCCTATTGATATTATTGGCGGTGAGGAGCTTGAAAAGTCAGGCAACACCGACATGCTTGAGCTTTTAAAAGGCTCAGTACCTTCTTTTAATGTTCATCAAAATCCAATTAGTGATGCGGCATCCCTTGTTCGCCCTGCTAACTTACGTGGCTTACCTTCAGACAGCACGCTAATTCTTTTAAACGGCAAACGTCGTCATCGTGCATCTGTAATCGCATTTTTAGGCGGTGGTATTAATGATGGCGCACAAGGTGCTGACATTTCAGTTATTCCAAGCATTGCAATTAAGCAGGTCGAAGTACTTCGTGATGGCGCTGCTGCACAGTATGGCTCTGATGCAATTGCCGGTGTAATGAACTTCCAACTAAAAGATTCCTCAGAAGGCGGTAAGTTAGAAGTACGTCATGGCCAATATTACGAAGGTGATGGCGACACAACTCAAATTTCTGGAAACGTTGGCTTACCCTTTACCGACAGCGGTTTTGCTAATTTAAGCTTTCAATATAAAACGTCTGATGCAACAAGCCGTTCAGTACAACGACCAGATGCTGCGTCGCTTTCTGCTGCGGGTGTACCAGATGTCTCTTCTTTGGCTCAAGTTTGGGGCGCACCTGAGATAAATGACGATATTTCAATTTTTGGTAATGTTGGCCTAGAGCTAACTAACGACTCTGAGTTTTACATGTTTGGTAACTACTCTGAGCGTGATGTACGTGGTGGTTTTTATTACCGTAACCCGCATACTCGTTCAGGTGTGTATTCAAACGATGACGGAGGCACTCTACTGATTGCAGATTTAACTGACGATATGAGTGGCAATTGCCCGACTATCGCAATAGACGATAACGTTTTAAATAACCCAGACTACATAAGTGGTGTTGCTAACAACCCAAACTGCTTTGCTTTTAACGAAATGCTACCGGGTGGTTTTACACCAAACTTTGGCGGTAACATCACCGATACTTCTTTAACCATTGGTACTAAGGGTGAATTTACTGGTAGCTTCTTAAAAGGTGTATTCTATGATTTAAGCGGTACTGTTGGATTAAATGAATCTCGCTATTTTATCTATAACACAGTAAATGCGTCATTAGGTCCTGACACACCTCGTGATTTTAGCCCAGGTAAATACGAACAATTAGAAAAGAACTTTAATTTAGACTTATCTAAAGGGTTTGATTTTGACCTTGCTTACGATGTAAACATCGCCGGTGGTTTAGAGTGGCACGAAGAAACATTCACTATCATCGCGGGTGATGAAGCATCATACACAGCAGGCCCGTTAACATCTCAAGGCTTTGGCATTGGTTCTAACGGCTTCCCTGGCTTTAAGCCATCTCAAGCAGGTGAATTTTCTCGCCGCAATTACGCTGCATTTGTAGATATTGAAGCACCGTTTACCGAAGAATTTTTAATGGGCTTAGCCGTTCGTTTTGAAGATTACGACAGTTTTGGCACAACAACAAACTATAAAGTAATGGCGCAGTATCATGTAACAGAAGACTTAAATATACGTGGTTCGATTAGCACAGGTTTCCGAGCCCCTACCGTTGGTCAAGCAAATGTAAGTAATGTACAAACAAACTTAAGTGACGGTGTACTTAGAGACTCTGCCTTATTACCACCAACAAATCCAGTTGCAGTTCAACTAGGTGGTACAGAGCTTGAACCTGAAGAATCACAAAGTTATACATTTGGTGGTGTTTATACCCTTGGCGATTTATTTTTAACTGTTGATTACTACAATATTCAGGTAGATGATCGGATTAGCCAATCTGAAAAAATAACATTAAGCCAAGCAGATAAAGACTCACTTACTGCTGCTGGTGTACCTAATGTTGATGGCCTTGCTCAAGTTAGCTTTTTTACTAATGACTTTGACACGACAACGCAAGGCATTGATGTGGTAGCTAATTATACAGCTGACATCTTAGGTGGTAGCTCTACACTTAGCCTTGCATATAACTGGAATGAAACTGAAGTAACCAAATTCAGTAACATCACAGGCCCATTTAAAGTCAAACGCTTAGAAGAAGATTTACCAAACCATCGCGCTACATTTACATGGGCTCAACAATGGGAATCTATCTCAGCATTCACTCGCCTAAACTACTACGGTGAATACCAAGGTGTTCACGTGGATTACGATGCAACAGCAAAAACTGCTGACGCAGCTGTAACTATTGATGCTGAAATCACGTACTTTATGAATGAGTCTATTAGTTTTTCTTTAGGCGCTCAAAACCTGTTTGATCAAGATGCTGAAAAACTTGATTTTGCTGAAGCAGCCGGTGCGCCGAATAATAACTGGGGCGGTAAGTATTACGAAACATCTCCGTTTGGTATTAACGGCGGTTTTTACTATGCAAAAGCAACATATACTTTCTAACACCTTTGCATAAACAGTTAAGGCGAAATGTTAAGACATTTCGCCTTTTTTATTTTATAGTAAATAAAAAAATCAATGCACAGTTATGCTACTTAAAAAAGCGAATCAACTACTCGAGCAAGGCAAACTCAAAGAAGCTGAGTTTCACTATAAAGCACTGCTAAAAAGCGATCCTGACAATGGTGAAGCCTTATTCGGCTTAGGTAAAATAGCATTAAGGTTAGCGCGTTTTGATGCAGCTGTGTATGTACTGCAAAAAGCATGTGAGCGTCTACCGCGTATGCTTGAGCCATTAAATGCGTTAGCTGATGCGTTTAATGGAGTTAACTCACCTAAAGATGCATTAACCGTCCTTGAGTATGCACAAAGCATAGCAACCAATAACCCTGAACCTCATTATTATTTAGCACAACACTATCTAACTCATGGCAATTTAGATAAAGCGCATAGCACTTTTACACATGCACTTAGTATGGGTGTTCACCCTGTTACTGCCTATATTTTATTTGAATTAGTCCAATTAGGACGTTTTGACAAAGATCATAATTATATAAGTAAGTTGCATCATTTATTAACCCAAACTAATAACTTACACCTTAAAATGGTGTGCTATTACGCGCTGGGCAAAAGCTATGACAAGCTTGATGATACTGAACAAGCATTTAGCTATTTTGTGCTCGCCAATAAATTACAACACAAGTTAAGTAACTTTAATACTGATGAGCTCAGCCCCTTTTACGATGAAATAATTAAACACAACACGCGCTCATTTATAAACAGCGGCGATAAGCAATTAATTAGCCAAATCACCCCAGTATTTATAATTGGTATGCCTCGCAGTGGCTCTACTTTACTGGAGCAAATGCTGGCAAATCACAGCCAATATTCAAGCATTGGAGAGAGTTCGAGTGTCGGTAATGTGGTTGCATTTTTAGAGCAAAAGACGGCAGTTTCATATCCTCAATGCTTAAAACACTTAACACCTGAGCTAATTAGCAAAGCACGTGACATTTATATAAATGCACTAAAAACCGTCACACCTATTAAGCCATTTATAATAAATAAGTTACCAAGTAACTATCAATCACTTGGCCTTATTTATGTGTTGTTTCCAAATGCTAAATTTATAAATTTAACACGCGATTTTAATGCGACTGCTTTTTCTATACTTAGTAATTATTTCGCAGAAAATGAACCTTACTTTTGCTCTCTTGTAGAGTTTAAGCAATACCATGCATTATACGAAAAACTAATGCTTCATTGGCAATTGCTTAAAGGTATGCCAATTTACAACATCAGTTACGAAGCATTAGTAAACAACCCAAAAGAGCAACTAACTGCATTACTGAACTTTCTAGATTGCTCGTTTGAAGAAAATTGTTTAGCATTTTATGAGCGCAAATCGGCGGTTACCACTCTTAGTAAGCATGCTATTCGAGAGCCGGTTAATCGTTTAGCCATTGCAAAATGGGAGCGTTATAAAGCGCCCCTACTTGAATTACTTGATGGAAGTTAACTTATAGGGTGCGAATTAAACCAATTAAGTAAATCTTTAAATTGATCATCACGCGCACTTGGGTGAGTAAGCATATTAATATGATCGTAATCAAAATTATGCCCATGCTTACGGCCATAAATACGCATTTTTTGAACCCCCAACCCTGATTCGTCCATAAATTTTCGAATATCAATTGGCTGCGCTAATGCCTTATCGTTTACTGCAGCAATATGCAGCGTAGGCGGCAAATGCAGACTACTAATAGTGGTTGCATAATCAAAGTTATCATCAGAGTCTATCCACGGTGTTTTTTTAGCCCACTGCATACTTTGAAAGTGCGACTTTTGAGTTTCATTATCACTGCCCCACTTATAACCTTTAGCATTTAAATAGCCATGCTTTTTAGCCAGTATAGGTGCCATAAAATACCAAATAAAATTGGCTTGCAGTAACTTTTTAGGATGGTTGTTAAACAATGAGCGCTTAGAGCCAAAATAAACACAGGCCTTGACGTTATTTATGTAATCAGGGAATCGTGCGAATACACTGTTCATCAACACGCCTCCCCAAGAGTGAGCGACCCAATAGTCGGGTTTTTTACCTTCAATCAATTCTATTTGATTAATAAAGGCTGGTATATCTTCCAAAATGGCTTCTGTTTGTCCATATTCAGATTCACTCGAAATAACGGGCTTGCTATCACCTCGTCCACGTAAATCAGCCACATAGCATCGATAACCGTGCTCGGCTAAAAAAGGGGCAAGTCCTTTATTAGAGTGCGTGTAAAATATTTTTCCGTTTTCTACAGCCCCATGCATAAAAAACACCACAGGCCCTTGCTGGTTATCATCGGCTATACGACGTAAGTGTAGTGTTTGCTGAGCTGTAAAATTGATTGCTATTGATTGCTGAGAAATGGCCACGGTTGTTCCTTTTTATTTTTACCAACTCATCCTACCAGCAATATCCACGATACCAAAGAAAATGTCTGCACTTTACTCACCAGCATTTGTTACAATTGCCACATCATACCTGTTGTTAAAATTAAGCCATGAAAGAAAATAAAACACGCTCAAAATTACACCCTCGTAACCTACATAAAAATGGCTACGACTTTGATTTATTAACAGCAGCGCTTCCTGCTCTACTGCCTTTTGTTATAACGACACCAGCGGGCACTAAAAGCATTGATTTTAGTGATAACAAAGCCGTTAAAACACTAAACCAAGCACTTTTAAAAGCACACTATAATGTTGATTTTTGGGACATTCCTGAGCATAGCTTATGCCCACCTATTCCAGGGCGTGTTGATTATATTCATTACTTAGCTGACTTATTAAGTGATGATAATCAACAACAAATACCGCTAGGTAAGCAAATTAAAGTGCTTGATATTGGTACTGGCGCTAACTTGGTTTATCCACTTACGGGCACAAGTGAATATAAGTGGCACTTTACGGGCACTGATATTGATGTAGCCTCAGTAAAAATAGCAAAACAAATTGCCCAGTTTAATGGTTTAAAAATAACTCTAAAACAACAAAAAAATGCATCACATATTTTTAAAGGCGTTATTAACCAAAAAGATTTATACCATTTAACACTCTGTAACCCGCCGTTTCATGCAAGTGAAGAAGAAGCAACTAAAGGCAGTGAGCGTAAATGGAAAAACTTAGGAAAAGCCCCCAGTAACACACTAAATTTTGGTGGTCATAATAATGAATTATGGTGTGAAGGCGGTGAAGTTCAATTTATCTCCAATATGATCAAAGAAAGCGAAAGCGTTGCAGAGCAGGTACTTTGGTTTACGTCTTTGGTGTCTAAAAAAGATAACATTGCAGCCCTTGAAGAAGTATTAAAAGCTCACCCAATAGCCGAGTATAAAATAGTTGATATGGCACAAGGCCAAAAAATTAGCCGCTTTATTGCATGGAGCTATTTTGATAAAGAAACCCGTGAACAAATATGTAGTGAGCTTGCTTAAGCTATTAAAAGGATAAAGCCATCATGATAGATTTTCGTTCTGACACAGTGACTAAACCAACAAAAGCAATGCGCGATATTATGTATAACGCACCGGTTGGTGACGATGTATATGGTGATGATGAAAGCGTAAACCAGCTAGAAGCCTATGCATGTAAGCGTTTTAATTTTGAATCTGCAATTTTTTGCAGCTCCGGCACACAAGCTAACTTGCTTGCATTAATGGCGCATTGTGAGCGAGGTGACGAATACATTTGTGGCCAAAATGCTCACAATTATAAGTTTGAAGGTGGTGGCGCAGCTGTTTTAGGCTCTATTCAACCACAACCTATCGAAAACGATGCTGATGGCAGTATCCCTTTTAATAAAATTACGGCAGCAATAAAACCAGATGATTGCCACTTTGCTAAAACTCGCTTGCTCAGCCTAGAAAATACTATTGGCGGAAAAGTACTTCCTCTTGAATACTTAGCCCAAGCACGCGACTTTGTTAATACACATAATTTAGCACTGCACTTAGATGGCGCTCGTGCATTTAATGCAGCTATTGAGCTAAATGTTGATATCACTGAAATTACAAAACACTTTGATTCAGTTTCTATTTGTTTATCAAAAGGCTTAGGCGCCCCCGTTGGGTCTTTATTATTAGGCTCGCAAGCGCTTATTAATAAAGCAAGACGATGGAGAAAAGTACTTGGTGGTGGTATGCGCCAAGCCGGAATGCTTGCAGCGGCTGGGCAGTTTGCACTTGAGCACAATGTAGAGCGTTTAAAAGACGATCATGCAAATGCACGTTATCTGTCTCAAAAATTAAGTGAACTGAATGGTTTTACTGTCGATATGAGCAACACCACTAACATGGTTTATGCAACGTACGCTAGTAGTAAAAACATCAAAGAGATTGCTGAAACACTTAAACAACAAGGCATACTATTTAGCCCAAGCAAGCAGCTTAGGCTAGTAACCCATTTAGATATTACCCGCGAAGATATTGATACATTTTTAACTACTTTGTCGGCCCATATTTAACGCGGCTTTATAATGTTTGCGGCATACCGAAACATATCGGTCATTGCCGCCAATTTCTACTTGATTGCCATCGGCTATTGCTCCACCGTTTTCATCTGTACGCAGCACATGGTTAGCTTTTCGTCCACAGTGACATACAGTTTTAAGCTCTACTAACTTATCAGCCCACGCAAGCAAGTATTGCGACCCTACAAATAGCTCGCCTCTAAAATCGTTACGCAAGCCATAGCACAGTACTGGTATACCTAACTCATCAACCACATCGGTTAATTGCATGACTTGTTCTTTTGATAAAAATTGACATTCATCGACCAACACACAGTGGCGCTTTTTATCATTATGGAGTAATTGAATAAGATCAAATACATCTTTGCTAGCATCAAATACATGCGCATCAGCCTGTAAACCAATACGAGACGATACTTTACCCACGCCTTGTCTATCATCAATAGCAGCAGTAAGGATCACAGGTTCCATGCCACGTTCTTTATAATTAAATGCAGATTGTAATAACGTGGTTGATTTACCTGCATTCATTGCAGAGTAGTAAAAGTATAATTGAGCCATTGCAGTGCCATTTTATAAAAAGTGCGCTTATGCTACCTTAATATTAAATTAATACAAATTTAACCCTTCATGTTTTAATAACCAGCGTTTTCTATCCAAACCTCCCGCATAACCGGTCAACTTTGCATTTGCGCCAATAATTCGGTGGCACGGTACAATAATACTAATCGGGTTTTTACCATTCGCAGCGCCTACCGCCCTTACTGCTTTTGGGTTATTGAGTTGGTTAGCAATATAGCCGTATGTTTGCGACTGCCCAAAAGGAACTGTTAATAGTGCTTGCCATACACTTTGCTGAAATACCGTCCCCTTTGTATCAAATGGTACATCAAACGTAGTACGCTTTTTTGCAAAGTACTCGTTTAACTGTGCAGCGCAAATAAGCACCGCCTTGTTAGTGACTCGCTCAAATGGCGTATGAGGGTATTCAACTGACGGATAAAACCCAACGTAACTGACACCTTTATCGGTTGCCTGAATAATTATGTCGTCTATTGGGCTTGAAATTGATGTTTGAATTATCATTATAATTGCTGCCAAAGTTGAAAGGTTAAGTAAGAGCGAAAAGGAGCGCAATTAGCAGGCTCAAAAGGATTTGCCGCCGCTTGAGCTTTTTTAACACCCAAATCGCCATCAAGTAATATATCGGGTTGGCTTTGCCCTCGCAGCTTTGCATAATTTACCGTCCAAGGGCCAATTCCCTTTAAACTAAGCCATTCGTCTAAATCGTCGTTTTGAGGGTTTAGCGCACAGAACTGCGCTAAATTATGCAGCGCATTTTTGCGCGCTTGTGGCATTTTAAAAAAGGCAAAATCACTATTAACAACAACTTCAGCTGCGGGGAAGTAAATAGCATTGCCCTCTTTTTCACCTAATTCATCAACTAACTTTGTTACTAAATTATGCGCCGCAGTAACACTCACTTGTTGCCCAAGTACCGCTCTTATTCCGGCTTCAAAACTTGACCAAATCCCTGGAAGCCTGAGCCCTTCACACACTGTAAACGCATTGTTTATATTGGCGCTTAAATGCGTTTCAATTAAATTAATGTCGGCGTCTAAATCAAGCACACGACGTATATTGTTTATAACAGGTTGTAAGTAGGCCGTATTGTCTATATTGATAGATACACTAAAGTGGTTTTTACTCGCTATAAATTCAGCGGTAAAGCTTCCTTTATATTTCTCACTTGCAAAAGTACGTCCGTAGCTCGTTTGCGTTATCCACTCTATT
This sequence comes from Pseudoalteromonas sp. SG45-5, assembly GCF_014164085.1. NCBI lineage: Bacteria > Pseudomonadati > Pseudomonadota > Gammaproteobacteria > Alteromonadales > Pseudoalteromonadaceae > Pseudoalteromonas > Pseudoalteromonas sp. SG45-5. The sequence goes on from NZ_JACJEM010000042.1 coordinate 17,137, forward strand.
GGTTTGATCAAACGTTTTTGTAAAAAGCCCTGCAAAGCAGGCCAATTATAAGGCGGCCTAAATGGTAAGGTTAATGTGAGTGTTGACGTTGGTTTTTTATCGCCACTGCGCAGCTTCGAGGGAGCTATATTTAACTGCTGTAAAAATGCATCATTAAAGCGCCTAATGCTTTTAAAGCCAGCAGCAAACGCTATTTCGGTAAGGGGTAGATGTGTTTCTTGAATCAGCTTTTTAGCAAAATGACATTGGTTAAATAATCGATATTGCGTAATCGACACGCCAAAATACTGCTTAAACAACTGCCTTAAATAACGACTACTTATACCTAAACGAGCTGCTAATTTTTCGCAGTCATGTTCTTCATCTTGATCTATTAACTGTTTTGCTCTAAGTGCAGTCGTTTTTGTACCCTGCCATGCTGCGCTACCTGGGGCACTGTCGGGCCTGCAACGAATGCAAGGTCTAAAGCCATCTTGCGCCGCGTTATGGGCAAACTGATAATAAGCAACGTTTTTTTCGTGAGCCGTTGGTGCAGGGCAAATAGGTCTGCAATAAATACCGGTACTTTTTACCGCGACGTAAAAAAGTCCGTCAAAACGAGGATCGCGACTCTGACGTGCTTTTTGCCAATGTGAAGTGTCCATAAACGGCCCTATAAATTAACCTTATAGAGCCTAGCTTATACAAAAAAACTTACATTACTAGCCATATTCGGCACTCAACCAATAGCCAATAAATAACGCCTTTGTACTTCTTGCCAATTAATTACATTATAAAAAGCGGCGATATAGTCAGGACGTTTATTTTGATACTTCAAATAATAGGCATGCTCCCATACATCAAGCCCCAGAATTGGGGTATTCCCCTGCATTAAAGGGCAATCTTGATTAGCGCTATTTTCTACAATCAACTTCTTATCTGGGGTCACACATAGCCATGCCCAACCACTGCCAAATTGGCTAATTGCAGCAGCAGTAAATTGGTCTTTAAACTTATCAAAACCGCCAAGTTGCTCATTTATAACCTCAGCTAAAACACCTTCAGGTTCACCTGTGGCTTGTGGGCTCATTACTTGCCAAAATAAACTGTGATTAAAATGCCCTCCTACATGCTCTTGTACTGCTTTTTGCAAATTACTAGGCAGGCTGTTTATTCCCTTAAGTAATTTTTCAGCATTTACGTTTTCATATACCGTATCGGCTAAAGCAGCATTGGCTTTATTGATATACGTTTGATGGTGCAAAGTATGATGAATATGCATCGTTTTACTATCAATATGAGGTTTTAGTGCATCGTATTCATAATCTAGTTTAGGTAAAGTAAACGTCATAAATAGTCCTTTTTAGTGCAATTGTTTGTTTGAAGGTGTGCTTGAGCTTAAACAAAAATTAACTTGCTCAATCAGTTCTGGAAAAGAATGGTACCGGCGTGCAAATGCGACAAGTTCAGCAGATGTTTTGAGGTAATGATGCTTACTCGCTTTTTGAACTTCATAATGAGTATGCTTAATTAATGAAGAGAGTGTTAGATGTACTTCGCATAGCCATTTGCATGCATTTTCAAGCTGTTGCATAGCTATATAGGTATCAGCTAAATTATGCGACGCAACAACAAGTGCGGGTATACAATGCTCAATAGCATGAATGACATTATTATTAATTTGTGCATATAAAAACTGCTCAAGAAGATGATCTGCAAGTGTTTTGGCTAATAGGTATTTATCGCGGGCTTCGAGAAGTGCACCTTGTTCAAATGCATAATTACCTTGCATTATGTTCGACTGCCAAGGACTTAATGCTTGCTCAAGATAGAGTAAATCTGAGTTAGTTTGTTTTTGACTTGAGATCATATAATCATCTGCACGTTTATTTATGAGTGTGTATTTAACTTACACACCCACAAAACTAAATGCAAATGATTTTCATTAACTACTTGGCGAAATCGATTAACTCCTGCCCTGTTAAGCGATATATAATCCATTCGTTTTGAGGCTTTGCACCAATGCCATTGTAAAAATCGATAGCGGGTTTATTCCAATCAAGCACTACCCATTCAAAACGACCACAATTATTACTAATGGCCTTATTAGCTAAATGTTTCATAATCGCTTTGCCAGCGCCATTGCCACGGCTATCTGGGCTTACGTATAAATCTTCAAGATACAGGCCGTTTTTACCTAACCACGTAGAATAATTATAAAAATAGACTGCAAAACCAATTGGTTCATCCCCCTCTAAACAAATTATACTGTGCGCAGTTGCGCCATCACAAAATAGCGTATCTAGTATCGCTTGCTCACTTGTTTTTACAGCTTCAGGTTCTTTTTCATAAATAGCTAATTCATTTATAAAATGTAGAATTGTTTTTGAGTCACTTGGTTGTGCATCACGAATAATTGGCTGGTTCATTATTTTTCACCTTAGGGCATACTGCTTTATTTTAAAAGCTGAATCGGACTATGAAAATATACTTTCATAATGCATTAAATAGGAAGAGACGCAAGCATTGGGCTTTAAAAGCTTTGAAACATAAGCAATTAGTGTCATTAATATAGTTACACCTAATTTTATAAAACATGCTTTGATCGTGTTTTAATAATAATCGTTTACTTGTTTTACACTTAAAATTTATGAGTGCTACTTTTTAAATATAGTTTAGAGGGATTTATGGGACACAATCATTCACATAGTCATGTAGACGAAAATCAAAGTAATAAACAGCTTACGGTAGCTGTTGTCATAAACGTATTACTGACGATAGCGCAAGTCATTGGCGGGATATTTTCCGGCAGTTTATCACTTATAGCCGACGCTCTTCATAATTTGAGTGATGCTGGTGCTATTTTCATAGCCTTGGTAGCACGTAAAATAGGCAATAAGCCTGCTGACGGCACTCATCATTTTGGTTATAAACGTGCTGAAATACTCGCTACGTTATTTAATAGCAGCACGTTAATTTTAATTGGTGGATATTTAATAGTTGAGTCTGTTTCGAGTTACTTAAATCCTCAACTAATTAATGGCTGGATTGTTGTATGGGTTGCCGCTATCGCATTAGTTATTGATTTAGCTACCGCATTTTTAACCTACCGTGCTGGTGCAAATAACAGCATTAATATAAAAGCAGCCTTTATTCATAATGTCTCAGATGCAATGGCATCTATTGTGGTCATTATTGCGGGCACCTTAATTATTTTATATCAATGGTATATTGTTGATTTAATTGCCACTGTCCTTATTTCTATCTATTTAATTTATCATGGCGTTTTACTATTAAAACAAAGCTGCAAAATTTTAATGCAGGCAGCGCCTAACAACATTGATACACACACAATATCAAATGCTATTTGCAGTAAATTTAATATCGAATCGGTAATCAGTATTAAGCTTTGGCAATTAGATGATAAAGAAAGTTACTGCGAGCTTGTTATTAGCACTCAACACCTAGTTGATTTACACGTAGTAAAAAGCTTTTTGCACGACAATTTTAATATCGAAAATTGCATAATAGAAATCCAACCGATCGCAAATAAAAGCCTCACATAATGGTATTAATAATAAACCTGAACTCTGGATAATAAATCTATCTCGAGCTGCTATTTTCAACGCTAACTGCGTTGAATTTACTTGCAATAGGCCAGCTATTGACGCGTAAATTCGCCTTGTTTTCACTGAAAATCTTTGGTTATACCAATCTGCTTATATATAGGGTCTATTTAACATTAAGAAAATTACGCTAGAACTAGGCAAAAATTTTTGTATCTAGTTGTTTTAAATAAAAAATTTTTAACGACGTTATAGTGCAATTTAATTCGTTAAATTGATCAAAGATTTATGCAGATTGGTATTAGAGAAAATAAATTTAAATACCATCATGATTCAATACGTTAGTAAATCTCTTAACCAGAGTTCAGGTTAATAAGCAAAACCAAATACATGACTATTAATTAAAAACAGCTCGTATTATCATTTACAATATTGCTATTAACTCATAATGAGATACTTTTTTGAAACTTTGGTTACGTAGAATTCACTTAAGCCTTGCCCTTATTAGCGGACTATTTTTATTCATAGTGAGCTTAACCGGTGCGGTTATGATTTACGCAAAAGACATACAGCACTTAATAGAGCCTGCAAAATGGCAAGTAACACCCCAAAAAAACTTAATGCCTTACGGTGAGCTTATACAAAATGTACAAGCTCAAACTAAGCAAAAAATCACCTTTTTTATGCCTGAGCAAGCGCCAAACTCAGCATGGCAATTTAGGCTGACCAATAAATACTACGCCAGTGTTGATCCCTACTCAGGAAGTGTACTAAACGTCTATGAATCAACAGATACCATTTACGGGTTTGCTCAAGGCTTACATCGCTGGTTGTTATATGAAAACAGTCAGGGCGAAAAAACCTTTAGAAATTGGATGTCGGTGTGTGCTTTGCTACTTTTAGTCAACGCCTTACTCGGCTTTTACCTATGGGTTAAACCAAAAAACAGAATTAAACGGTTAGCAATAAAACCAAAAGCCAAATTTAGAGTGCTCATGTATCAATTACATACTGTGCTTGGCGTTTACTTTTTAATACCGCTTGTGCTTATTGCCTTTACTGGCATGGCGTTTAATTGGAAAACACAAACTCAATCGGTCTTAGAATTATTAACTTTTAACACCGTAGAGCAAAGACCAAAAGCACCAAAAATAATCGCACCTTTAAAAGCGGCTTTAAACTATAACGAAGCAATCAAAAATGCAGAGAACGTATTCCCAGATGGTAAAATATATAGAATTTATTTGCCTAAAAAAACCGACGAAGCAATAGCGCTGAGAATGCAAAACCCTGGCGAAAGCCACGCTTACAGTTGGGTTTGGAGCAACCCATTTACTGGCAAAGTCTTAAACTCATTTGACGCAAGTAAAACCAACTTCACAACACAAGCATGGAACTTTAAATATAAATTTCATATTGGTGATTTTGCAGGCCCCATAGTGCAATTTATGTGGTTATTAATCGCCCTTTCACTCGCATTTTTTATTGTAAGTGGTGTCTATTTTTGGTTAAAACGCCATAAATGGAAATAAATCTTATTAACACTTGCGCCATTAGTTGATAATAATTACCATTACGGTAATTATTATCAACTAAGAACCCTCAATGTTAAAAACTTCACTTTGCCTTCTTGCTGTTGCAATAAGTGCTAACACGTTCGCTGATGAAAGTAATAAAAATGAATACACTGCTGATCAGTTAGAGCATGTCATTGTGTCTGGTAGCCGTATAGCTGAAAGTATTGACGAAGTACCCGCCTCAATTACGGTTATTAATCAACAACAAATACAACAGCATTTAAAAGTAAGTTCAGAACTAGGTAGTTTACTAGCGCAAATGGTGCCAGGCCTTGCCCCCGATACCGGCAGCTCAAGCAATTCAGGACAAACACTACGCGGCCGTGCGCCTTTAATAATGATTGATGGCGTGCCGCAATCAACCCCTCTTCGTAATGGCTCTTTAGGCGTAAAAACGCTTGATGCAAGTGCTATAGCGCGCATTGAAGTAATAAAGGGCGCAACGTCTATTTATGGTAATGGTGCCTCAGGTGGCATTATTAACTACATAACAAAACAGGCTCGCAGTGATGGTAAACCTGAAGGTGAAATAAGTATTTCAAGCCGCTTTAGCGCTGTTAAATTAGCAGAAAGTGGCGGCGGTAGACTATCGGCGGCCGTAAACGGAAAGCTCGACAAACTAAGCTACCTGTTAAGTGCAAGCTATGAAGAAAACGGCGTACAACGCGATGCACAGGGTGATATTTTAGGTTTGCAATATGGTTTATCTGACTCCGAAACGCAAAACTATTTTACCAAGCTAACCTATGATTTTGATGACGAAAAACAGTTGCAATTTAGCTACAACTTTTATAGTTCACAACAAAAAACGGATTTAGGCGATGTTACCGGCGATGGCAATATAGGAGAAAAAACATACGCTATACACGTCCCTTTAGAACTGCAAAAACAAGGTAAACCGCAAGGACCAGAAGGTAATGAAAATATAACCCTTAAGTATGTTGATTATGCGTTATTTGATAACACACAAATGACCCTCGATCTTTATAAACAAAATATAGAAAACGTATTCTTTTTCTCAACCGCGTTAGCCAATCTTGATGAAGGTTATAGCGGTGGTCAGTCTGTCATTAAATCAGACAAACAAGGGGCAAGAGCTACTTTTAATAGCCAGTTTGATTTTGAAAACGTAGCAGCTACGCTGATCTATGGTATTGACGCGTTAAACGATAAAACGTCGCAACCTTTGGTTGATGGTCGTGTTTGGGTCCCAGAGATGGACATGGAAAGTGTTGCTGGTTTTTTACAAACAAAATGGGTAATAAACGACGATATTATTATAAAAGCAGGCGTAAGAAACGAAAGCATTGATTTGAGCGTAAGTGATTATCAAACATTAAAGCTATGCAGAACCGCGTCGCAGTGTTCGGTGCCGTTAAACGTAAGTGGTGATACTATTAATTACGAGGCGACAACGTATAACGCAGGTATAAAATACAATCTAACTGACGCGTTTAGCCCATTTTTTAGTTACTCTCAGGGATCTGATATTTCAGATATTGGTCGTTTACTTCGCGCCGCGACCGTTAACGATATTGCACTTATTCAAACACAAGCCTCCATAATCGATAATTATGAAGTTGGTTTTACCTCACAGTTTGAAGATGTGCACTTTGAATTTGCCCTTTACAGAAGTACCTCAGAGCTTGGCACCAGTAATGCGTTTAACGAAGTGACTGGAGTTTACGAACCCGTACGCGCACCTCAAGAAATATGGGGTTACGAAAGTTTAGTAAACTACACTATTACTGAAGATCTTAAATTGAGCGCCACTTACAGCTACGTTGAAGGCAAAAACAGCAAAGCTAATGAATATTTAGGCGCAAGACAAATTAGCCCACCTAAAGCGACGGCCAATTTAACATGGCAAACGAATGACAAACTATCACTTGCGATGAGCTTTTTATATGTAGGCGACAGAAAGCGTTTTGAAAAAAATGCACAAGGCCAATACTCTGGCGATCAGGGCCCTGTTAGTAGCTACAACACATTTAACTTAAGTGGCCAGTACAATGTTAACGCTCAATGGAGTGGTTATTTTGGGATAGAAAACCTATTCAATAGCGATTACTACCCTGCCCGAGCACAAGCATACACCTACGGTGGGTACAATATTAAAGGGTTAGGCACAACTGCAACGTTGGGCGCTACATACCAATTTTAATGAATGAATAAACACTATAGGCATGCCCTGCATGCCTATATACTTAACCTGAGCTCTGGTTAAGAGATTTACTGACGTATTGAATCATGGAGATATTTAAATTGATTTTCTCTAGCCAGAGATTCTCAGTGAAAACAAGGCGACTTTACGCGTCAATAGCTAGCCTATTGCAAGTAAATTCAACGCAGTTAGCGCTGAAAATAGCTGCTCGAGATAGATTTATTATCCAGAGTTCAGGTTAATTAACAAATCCCACATAAATAAACGTCTCACTTTTTCTATCAATCATAATTTTGCATTAGATGCTAATACAAATAAAAAACTGTCCATAAACCAAGCAGTAACGCAAACTTAAATAAGAATCAAAACCAATAGTAAAGCAATGATTTTTATAGAGAAAACTTGCAATTCATTCGATTTATACTACACTGCCTACAATTGAAATAGTTAAGGCGATTTATCATGAAAGGTAATCAAAAAGTAATCGATGCGTTTAATACATTGTTAGCTAACGAGTTAGCGGCAATCGATCAGTATTTTATACACTCGCGCATGTATGACGACTGGGGTTTAAACAAACTATACGAGCGCCTTAACCACGAAATGGAAGAAGAAAAAGATCACGCAGACTGGCTTATTAAGCGCATCTTGTTTTTAGAAGGTGTACCAAATATGACTAAGCGCCGTGATTTACTTATCGGTAGCGATGTAAAAAGCATGATGCAAAACGATTTAACACTTGAGCTTGAAGTAGTAGCGTGTGTTAAAGATGTAATCGCAATATGTGAAGAACAACAAGATTATCAATCTCGTAGCATTTTAGAAAAACTGTTATTTGATACCGAAGAAGACCATGTTTACTGGTTAGAGCAACAACTTGGCTTAATTGATAAAATTGGCTCTGAAAATTATCATCAAGCACAAATGGCTTAGTAGGAGCATATTATGAAAGGCGATAAAGACGTTATTGCGGCGCTTAACAAAGTACTCGCTAATGAGCTTGTTGGTATTAACCAATACTTTTTACACGCACGCATGTTTAAAGATTTTGGCTTTACGCAACTAGATAAAGCAGATTACAAAGTATCTATTCAAAAAATGAAAAACGCCGATCGTTTAATTGAGCGTATTTTGTTTTTAGAAGGTTTACCAAATCTTCAAGATTTGGGCCGATTACGTATTGGTGAAAACAGCGAAGAAATGATTGCAGCTAACATGAGTTTTGAACTCGATACAATTGACGAGTTACAAAGTGCAGTGAAACTAGCTGAAAGCAAAAAAGATTATATTACTCGTGAAGCCCTTGATCACATTTTAAATGAACAAGAAGAGCAAATTGATTGGTTAGAAACCCAACAATTACTTATTAAAAATACGGGTATTAAAAACTACTTACAGTCTCAACTGTAAATAGTAACAAGCATAAAAAAAGCAGCTATAAGCTGCTTTTTTTATATCTAAATTTTATATGTAATTAAGCTACTTGATCCGTTACATCTGCAATCTGAATCAGCCTGCGATTTAGTATCTTTTTAGTACAGCCACAACACTTACCGCATTGGCTGCCCACTTTAAGCTCTTTAGTTAATTCACGCATGGTTGTTGCACCATCGTCAATTGTTTGCTCAATTTTTTTATCAGTCACACCGTGACATAGACAAATATACATGAATACAAACCACTCTCAATTACATTTAGTACGTACATACTAATCTAAACGAAAATAGTTATCAATTATTTTATTGACTAATAAGTCTCTTTTTTAACTTATTTGGCCAGCGCCACTTAAGTTGAGAATTCGCGGCAGCTTGAGAATAGTTTTAATTTTAAGCAAGGCGTGGCACTCAGATTGAGATTTATTAATTAGAGTCTACCTTAAATTTAAGTAAGATTAGGTTTAGGTAAATATTTGAATGGTTCAGAATTAATTACTTTAAGGCTTTAAAAATCTTAATGTATAAATACGAAATTTATGGATGGGTGATTTCCGGTTTGTGCTGTGAGCGGTCATTGAAGTGTAACTCGATTCTGCCCCAAACTGCGTTAGAACAGTAGCTCAATTGCAATATGTTCATATCGATTTGCCATAGATTTTCTCATGAAAGGATGTGAATGTGTTCCTCACTCATGATAATGAGCAATAATGAATCTAAAGTGATAGCCACAATTGATTGTATCTACAGCTCAAAATGTAAGGGGTAATAGAGTTATACCATTGATTAATCATTATTTTAGGGTAAAGTGGTTTGCGCAATTCGCACCTGTCTGAGCTGGTAGTATAAACTAGTAACTGGAGTCACTTTAGTGTTTGTAAAAATAGAGAAACTGTTAAATTCACTTCAGTATCATGTAGATAAAAATATTAATGAGACTCTTTATCAAAACAAGACGTTCCTATCTAGTAGATGGAACATTGTAGAACACAATATATTACGCTGGTCTCAAAGACATAGTTATTACACCTTTCTCACCGTCGTCTTAGCTAGTTTACTTGTAGCCAACTTATTGCTCTGGAAAGAAGAATTTACCCCATTTGCTATTGAATATTTCCCACACTGGGAAAAATTAATTGATTGGCAAGGAGGGTTTCTTTCTGGTCAGTTAACCATTGTCGGTGTTGTGTATCCTCTTGTTATTGGTTTGATTGGTGTACTTTTTCAAAATAAGTCAGCCAAAAAGACACTATTTCCTATTTATCAGGTGTTTTCTGGCTTCATGTTTGCTGGGTTAAGTGGATTGTTTTTGTCGTTTTTTATAATTGTAGGATATTTCCTTAGTGCCAGTATGGAACCATCAACTTATTTTGCGATTTGCATAACCACAGCGCTATGGTTGATGTTTAACGTCCTATTAACAAGTTGGTTTTTTACAGCTACATTCTTGATGTTGGATGAAGCGAAACGTGACAGGTTAGTTGTTCGATTCACTATTCATGAACTATGTGAGACTGATATCAGGCGCAGAATTCATGAACTATTAATACTAAACTCTGTGCAAAATCGGAATCTTGCCAATCCAAATGAAGAAGTTCTAAAAGTAAGCACCCTTAAGTATTCTGATGACAAATACAACAGCATTATAGTTCCGTCAGCAGATCAAATTCACGTCACTAATATCTACTTTGCAATCATCAATATGGTAATCCTTTACCACATCAAGCAGCTCAAAATACTTCGTTGGCTTAATAGTCAAGACTTGGGGAAGTGGTTAGTTTCAAGGAGAGGTTTTGGCTGGCTAGGCTTAGATTTAAATGCTAAACCTGAGCTCGTAGTACAACCTATTTGGACTAGAGAAAATGAAACAGGTCTCGTGGTTGTAAGATATTTTGGTTTTGACCTAGGTAGGCTATCTAAGGCTATTCTTAAAAATAGTTTTATAACCAAAAAAATTGAAGATATTAATGATAAGAGCCTGACTTCCATGGTGTTAGGCTTTGTTGGTTCAGCGAATGATTCTATACGAGAAAAAAATATTGGAGAATTTAAATACGCTTTAGACAACATCGTGAAGTGGCATATCGAGATAGCTTCTGCCTTAGCCTTCTTAAACGACAATAAAGAAGAGGATAATTGGTTGTTGCTGCCAACAGCTAACTTTTTCAGTAGAAGCTATCTTGATGAAATTTTGACGGAGTATTATAGAATTGCAAAAGCTGCTGTTGAACTAATTCCTGAAAATATTGAATTCTTTGACGAAGTGATTTATTTACATAAACGACTCTTTTCAAGTCGAGAAAACTTGGTAAAGCGTGAAGGTTTTTTATTGATCCAAGGTAGTTACTTTGCTTGGTCATTATTAATGGAATGGCGTTCATATAGCTCTTCATCATCGGATATTCGTGTAGCCAACAAATATGAAGACGTACTTTTTGATTTTGTTGGGTCATGGGAGTCGTGGCTGGATTATATTGAACCAAGAAGTAAGCGGCTTGATAATTTTACTGATTCAGTACCATTGTACCTTGCACACTTAGAGTTTACAGCTCATACCACAGTATCAGCATTGAGGTATAACAATGTTGAAGCTGCTGGTTGGGGAGTAGACATGTTAAATAATTGGTTCGACAAGCTTTCTGTAGATGATTATGGCCATGGTTTTGAAGAGTATGCATGGCATTCAGAATTGGTGACCCATGACATGTTACTTAAAAGCTTCGATGAACCTTCATGGATTACTGCTTTGAATGGTAATGAATTTAAGCTTCAACCTGCTTTTAATATTGCACTAATGAATGCTGCGTTTGACTTGAGAATTATTACAGCTTGCTACATTCTGCTCAAGCCTAACTTAAACGATGACGATAGAATAAGACAATATATTAGAGCGCTAATTGCTAGTGATTCAATCCATCCAACAGGTTCAATTGGTGGTAGAACGAAGTCTGCATCTAATGCTAGCGACATCCTTGGAGCATATATTAGGCATAGAGATTACCCCAATTATGGTGGCCGTAACTACGGCTCATGGCTTTCAAAAGTTCTTGACTCCTTTGGGCGAGTTAATGAAAAGCGAAGAGTATCAGGACGTATCTATTCAGGATGGGGACGCAACGATCCTCATAGTATGAATAGTGCTTATGTTGAAATTGCCGTTTCATTTTCAAATAACCAATGGCAACTTGATCATAAATGGTTCGATATTATTTTTTCGGATGCGTTTCGCCATCAAGATCAACAATCCCTTGTTCGTGACTTACAAGAATGGCTTAAATTGTCTGACGAAATCAAAGAGCCATTCCTTATCTCTAGAGAAGAGTTTGATAGTAACCTTGATAATTTTAAAGTTTCAGTTCAACAGATTATTAAGCAAATAGACCAACAACAGAATGACATAGTTAAAAATGCTGAAATTGATGAAGAGATTCTAACAAAGTTTGGGTTAATTTGTTCCGAGGCTTTTACAGGCGAAGACCATAACTTGGCATTCCCTATGAACCTATTTAAATCTGTTAGTTTTAATGGTGCCCCTGTGGAGGTTAATTTATGCAAATTAAACATACAGGGGTATTTAAAAGAGAAAATTGCTAAAAATATTGATACCAATAGAGCTATTAACGAGGAAGGTTGGCTAAAAGAATCAACAGGAAAGAATCTTAAACTCAATATATTGAGAAAGCTGCTGCAGTACAAAACTTCTGATTCAAAACTGTATGCCAATGTAGAAGATAATATAATTGACATTTCAGAGTTAAGCAAAAACATTTTAAATCCTGTATTGTTCTCAGGAAGCTCGGAGTTAAAACAATTACTTCGACAAGCAAAGTATAAACAAGATTTAGCAGATGAATTTGATATTTCGTTTATCGATGGTTGTGGACGAAGTTATATCTGTCATATCGGCAATATTATTGTATATAGCATTAATTTTTTGGATGTTAACTTCAGCTTGCTGACAACTAAGGATTTATTCGAATCTATCGAAATTGGTAAGGTTACGAAAAGGCAGTTTGTTAAAGTTAATTATGAACCATCTGAAAACGAAAACATTGGTGAATTATCAATAAATTATTGGATGCAAGTTGCTTTAGCAGAAGAGCTACCTTGTATTAAAACAGAAGTAAAAAGCATGGAAGAAGAATGTTAAATGTTACAAAAGCATAGTAAGGGGCTGTCTTGCATTTATCTTTTCGTGTTTTGACCTACTTTTATTAATCTTAACTTGGTGAACAAGAGCAAAGATACTAGCTCATTCCTGTCCAAAAACGAGTTTACCCGACCGTCCGCTCCTCGCTCATTAGGGACTGTCAGATAAGATCAAAACCCTCTTTTCAAACTAAGATGAGGACTACTACAAATTTGTTATTAAATTTTTATGTAAGAAAAATTGGTAAAAAACAACCACCAGATAGGCTGTTAAAGTTTATTGGCATATAGCATCCGATTTATTTCAGTCATTAAAATACCCACATCCATGTGGGTATTGAAATTACTAAAATATAATAGTTGGTTTTTAAAAGGTAGTTTTGATTTTCGTTTTATATAACGCTGCCTAATAATGTTTTCTTTATCTAAATGAACTTAATTAGAAAAAATATTATCGAGATCTTCGTCAATATAAACACCCGTTAATCCATTATCTTCTACAGCAGATTTAAACTTATCTGTACAATACAAACGAGAACCACCTGTGAACTTACTTTTAAAAACAGGCTTATTTTTTACATCATCATTTATGAAAGCAATCTTGATATAATCTAAAGGATAACCGTCTAAATATTCGCGTTCACATTTTGCTTCATCTTCTTGTCCAAATGTACGTAAGTAAAAAATTACAATTGGTTCACCATCAGCTTTTGTTTTAATAAACTCACCTAAAGGCGCTAATAAATCTTTTAAAGCTTCATAAGCATTCATCCGAAGAGCGATAAACCCATCCATGATACTTATATCGTAGTTATCTTTTAGATAACCAGGTAAAAAGGACAACTCATAACCTTCAGGCCAATACTCTAATAATGAGTCATTATTCATATGGATATCAAGTAGAAACATGCAAGCATCTTGATTAGATGGCAACATTGGTTGTATTTCTTCAGCGAATGAAAGTATGTCCCACTCAACCATGTCGTAAGAGTTAGTAACAGGCTTTAACGAGAACAACTTCATGATTTACCATCCCAATTAGCATTTTTACGCATCATAACGCTGGCTGGCATCATATGATTTTTAATTTTTATTTTCACGCCACGTAATGCATTTATGAAATCGAGCTTATTTACTTTGGTTCTTAAACTAGTAGACACCCACACTTCATAATTATGGCGATGCAACCTTCTGTGAGAAGCAGTGTCAGGCGTAGCCCAATCATCTGACTTGTTTTTTTCAAAGTTTCTTAGCCATACCCCATTCGTAGGATCATTAATACCAATACCAAACGAGTGCATTCTTAAACGTGTGGCATATGTAAGACGTTGTCTATAGCGCCCTTTACCACACACAATGTGATGTGCCTCATGATATGAAGTCGGTTTTGGCTCGCCTGCCGCTCGTAAAAACTTAGCAAGTTTTTCCGTCGGATGATGCTCTTCTTCTGCTAGCTCTTTAATAGAAGTACCTTCGTTTTCTGCGCGGTAAGACTCTAAGCTTTGTTGCGCAATAAGCAAGTGCTCTAAACGCTTGCGTTCTTTTTGTAAGTGGTCGTAATCTCTTTGCAGCTTTTCCTTAGATGCAGCGGATTTAGGGCGCTTATCGTCGTAGTGTTTTTTGGCTAGTAATTCATAATTATAAATAGCCATTTCTAAAGGGCTGAGGTTACTTGGTCGTTATGGCATTGGGTAGCGCTGTAGTTGAATCATCCTTAAAATTTCCTTTTATTGACGAGTAAAATAGCAAATAGAATATTGAGGTGCAATTATAAACGTTACACACCTAATAACTGTAATCAGTTTATTGCTAACAATGAATATCACAGCGGTCAAATTTTCAGTTCAGGCAACACAATTTTAAGTGACTAGTCTTCGCTCTCTTCTGACTATTAACTAATTGCCAAAAGCTAATTTTATTGTTCCTAAATAAATTAACTATGTGTAATTCTTAATGTTTACCGAGCAAATATTTTATGAAATAATGCATGCCTCTTAAGGGAGTAGCCCGCTCAGTCTGTCAATTTCACTAAACAAATAACTAGTTAATACACTCTAGGACGTATGTTTTAATAAATTGATAAACGAGTAAACTTATCAACATAATTGCACCTCACGTGCATGGTAAGTTTGTAATGTTGTAGCAAGCATTATCGGCGAGACTTAGGTGAACACTATCCTCGAGGCGGGAGATGGTTGTTTACCTTCGTTTAACACTCCCGCCTGAAAGTAGTTTTAATGGAAGTTTTTCTTACCTCAACCGTCACTGTTACCCTTGCTGAAATAGGCGATAAAACACAGCTTTTATCATTACTTCTCGCTGCTCGTTTTCATAATAAAATTGCACTTATTATAGGTATTTTAGCTGCAACAATTATTAACCATACTTTGTCTGCGTGGTTAGGCGATTGGCTCAGCGGTAACTTTACAACTCACTACATGCCATTGATTGTCAATATCAGCTTTATTGTTGTAGGCTTTTGGCTGCTTATTCCAGATAAAGATGAAGAGGTAACTCAAAAATACGATCATTTTGGTGCGCTTTTAGTCGCTTTCGTCTTATTTTTTATTGCTGAAATTGGTGACAAAACACAAATAGCGACAATTTTGTTAGGTGCTCAATATCAATCTGTTTTTTGGGTAACACTGGGGACGACGGCTGGTATGTTAATAGCGAATATCCCTATTATTTATGCTGGCAACGCCTTGCTCCAAAAAATTCCACTAAGCAAAGTACGTGTTATTGCAGCAAGTGTGTTTGTACTGTTGGGTATATATGGTTTGATAGCACTTTAAACTGTAAAAGGGTTTATTTTAATACGTGGGATTTCGTCTTATATGATCTAATAAAGTTTGTTAGATCATATAAATACACATAATTGCTCTATACTTTATTAACGCAGTAACAGCCTTTTGTATCGGTAATTAAAAGTTTTGAGTTATATCCTGCAACTAAGTTGTTTATCACAGCTTCAACAAACCCACTACCTTGCGCGCATGCTAATCCTTCAGAAAGCGGTCCAACATAAACAAAGTCACCGCTTTTGTCGATAATAATCGCAGCGGGAGTTGCTGGCACAACAGCCTTAAGCTCTTGTGTAAGTTGCAGTTGAACTACATCCAATCCTTTAGTTTTGGCTAAGGTTGTAAGCGACGAAATGTGCGACTTAGCTTGCTTAAAACATCCACAGCTTTGCTCTGTAATCAATATTAAGGATGCAACTTCTTTATTTTTCCATGTTAACTGCTGTTTAAAATTATTAAACCAGCTGTTTTTTATCAGCATTTGCGTGCTATCAAATGCTTTCAGTTGCCCTACCTGAAAGTAAATAAACCCTGCTATAACAAAAAAAAACCAGGTTACAATCACTGTAATAATTAAATAATTAGGTCTATTTGAACTTTGCAATACTTTGCTCTAAAACTTCAATACTGACATCAATAAGTTGAACTTTAGCCGTCAACTGTTTCACTATACTTGAGTCTACATATTGGTTTTCAAGCATCTTATTGGTACTTTGAGCTATTTGCTCAGTGTTACCCGCCTGCTCTGCGACCACTTGCGCGACTGAATTTGCACTACTAGATACAGCTTTGATCTGCTCGCTCATCGCAGATATGTTTTCTTTCATCGCGGTGCTTATTTGAGTAAGATCAACAACGAAATCTACGCATTGGCCCATAGACTGCGTTGATGTTTTACTATTACTCACTAAATTTTTAAGTGTAAGACTAATTTTATCTGTCGTTGCCTTACTATTATTAGCAAGAGAACGTACCTCATCAGCAACGACCGCAAAGCCCCTACCGTGCTCGCCCGCTCTGGCCGCTTCTATTGCTGCGTTTAAAGCTAATAAGTTAGTTTGCTCTGCAATACCCGATATTTCATTAAGTAAACCTGAAATAACATCCCCCGCACTAACTAAATGGTTGATCTGCTCTTCTGTATGATTAAGGAGTTTTAACAATTCTCTGCTTTTACTGTCCGTTTGTAAAACATCGTCTAAAGCACCACTTGCTGCTTGTGTAATGTTATCAACCTGAAGCTTTAATGCTTCACTTTCTTGTTCAACTAGCTTGAAACCCTCAGCAACTTGAGCACCGGAATTTGCAATATCATCTGTTTGCTGTGTACGCTGTTGAGCCGCATCAGCTAATTGATCATGAACTTGAATAAGTTCTTGTGAATTAGTTTGTAAAGATCCTGACTGGGTTTTTACTTGCTTAATTACATCAGATAAATAATCTAATAATGTATTAAAGCCATTCACAGCTTCACTTTTTACATCATCAGCTCTTAGTGACAATTTAATGTGTTTAGGATCTAACATAATTTGCTCAGTTGCAAAACTCAGTGATGAACCAGCACGACGTTCTTGCTGCAATGTTTTAGCGATATAGCCTACAACAAGCACTTCAACTATTGCATAACAAGCGTGTATAAGCACGGTAGAAAAAGCAAGCCTATCAGGATCAAATACATAAAAACCTGTATTTTGAGTCTGTAAATAATAAAAAGATAAGTGATGAACCGCCACAAATACGATGGCAGTGATAAATACACGCCATTGTACAAAAACAATTAACATTGGCATTAAAATAAATATCTCAAAATGTACTTCGATTAAACCGTACGCTTGTTGTATATGCAGAAAAGAAAACATCATAATCGCTGCTGCAACTATGTGTGGTGTTATTTTGCTATTAGCTTGAGTATTTAAAAGCCAAATAGGCAGCAAACTCAGCGGTAAACCAATAATAAATGCTTGCGATAATGTCCCGAAATATAAACCAATTCCTATGGATTCGATGAATAGCAAACTAAAAATAATTGTAAATAATCGACTAACATTGGACATAAAAAACCTTTAAATGTGTATTGTTTATTTTGCAACTCAGAGTACTTGGCCATTTCGTACGTAATAAAACAAAAATAAGGACATAACTTCCCGATATTTATTTAACTATAGGTAATATTTCTTTAAATGTAGGTGTTGCTGCATTTTTAGTCCATTGAAATATAATTGTTTCCGCGCACGAAATAATAGCACCGGCTTGTCGTAACTGATCAAGGGCTATGCGTACGTGCTCTTTATTTCGAGAACCGACAACATCCGCAGCGATAATAACGTTAAAACCATTTTGCAATAAATCCAAGCATGTTTGTAATACACATACATGTGCTTCAGTGCCAATAACTATAATCTCTGAACGTGCGTAGCTTTGCAATATTTCTAAAAAATGGGGCTCTTCACACGCACTAAAAAACGTTTTATTAATGTATTCGGCCTTTGGTAATGCATTTTGTATTTGTTGATGTGTCTCCCCTAGTCCCTTTTTATACTGCTCAGTAATTAGGGTTGGCACATTATGAATCTGGCTTGCGTGTGATAACTGTAGTGCACAATTTAAAACGCCCGAAAAATTATCAATTACAGGCGCTAATCGAGCTTGCAGATCAATAACCAAGAATAAGCTTCGGGTTGCATCTACATTAAAAATTGTACTCATAGTGACCTCATAAAATTTTAAGTTATTGTCTTATATAAATTAGTTTAGCACCAAAAAGAATACTGTTTTAACTTAGCATCTGTTTTTGTAATTCAAAATAAAAAATACATGCTATATTTAGTACCTACCTATAACTCTAATCTATGTTAATGAGAGAATTTATTAGTGCGTTTGAATAAATGGCTTTTTATCCTCAATACAATTGCTTTAGTTTGCTTTGGAAACGTTTTCGCATCGCAAAACTATGCTCAACAGTTACAACGCATTTCTACCGATGAAGGCTTATCGCAAAGCTATGTTACAAAGTCATTACAGGACAATTTAGGTTTTATATGGATTGCGACTACGCAGGGCTTAAATCGATTTGACGGACATCAAGTTAATATCTTTGATGGAGGCGTTGGGTTAGAGCGTTACAACATAGCAAATTTATTTAAAACGCATGATGACAAAATTATTGTATCAACAGAGAGCTCTGGTGCTTATTTAATCGATCCTATTAACTTGAGCACTGTAAAAATTTATTCCCAAGTTGCCTCTGAAAAATCAAATTATATTCCGCCCATTTTAGCTGTAGAGCAAATTCAAGATGTCTTTTATTTTGCGATACGCAATCAGGTTTACTCGTTTCGTATTAATAGTCAAACACTCACTTTAGAGGCTACCATCGATGATGAAACTAATCATATTCGCGCATTACGTGCGTACAAAAATGACTTATTCATAGGTGCAAACAAAGGACTGTATTTACAAAACTTGGCTAATAAACAACTAACTAAGCTTGAGCTACACGATCGCACGCAAAACACTCTCGATAATAATGATGTTAAATTTTTAAGTATTGACTCTCAATTAGGTCTACTCGTGGGCACTGTAGAGGGGCTCTATGCCGTAGCACTGGATGACAATACTCTTTTAAACACTTCAAATATATCCACAATTATTCCTGAGTATAATATTTGGGATTATAAAAAAACCCCCTACGGAGAGTTTATAGCCACAGAGCAAGGGCTATTCCAGTATCACCGAGACACAGATAACACTGAATTTATTTTAAATTTTAGCGAAAGTAAGTTTAATATTACTGAAAATACAATTAATGATTTAATGGTTGATGCAACGGGTATGTTTTGGCTTGCATCACGTACGCAAGGTATTTTTACATGGGCTATTCAAACAAGGCGGTTTAACAAAATAAAATTACCTGCTAACAACGTTATTAATACAATTTATCAAGATAATGACGATTCAATTTGGTTTGGTACAGATAACGGCATCACCCACGCATCTGCTGATATGAAAACATCTGAAAACTATTTAGAATCTGACGATAGTAAAGCCGTTTATGGAAAATTTTCAGTATTTGATATTATCCCAGCTCATTTAGAACCTGAATCTCAATATTTATGGCTAGTTCGCTACTACGACCTCATTTTATTTGATAAAAAAGCAAAGAAAATAGTTTCAAAACAAACGATAGATTTAGAACCAAATAACCCGATTGATTTTTACGGTTTTTCTGAAATTGCAAACGATACGTTTGCATACTTCAGTAATGAAAACTTTTTTATCTATAACGGGAAAACAAAAAATGTACGGATAATTAAAGGGCTAAAAGAGCAAATTGACCCATTCGATGCATATACGTTTCTTCGCCCTTTGGATACCCACCCTGATGAATTACTGATCAGCACGTATACGCACCTATTTCGTTATAATGAAAAAAACCAAACACTTACAATAATTTACGCAGCCCAAAATAGAAAAGGTAATACGCTCTACACCATTGATGATTGGCTCATTAATAACAAAATATTATGGCTTGCTACCAGCCAAGAAGGCCTTATTGGCTTGGATTCGACGAGTTATGAGAGAAAATATCATTTTGATATGAGTGATGGCTTAAAAACTGAGTCTATGTACTCTTTACAGCTAGATGAATACGGTTTCTTATGGATAAGCAGTCAAAATGGCCTCTATCGCCTCAATCCCCAAACTCAAGCCTTAACTGTTTACACTGTTAAGGATGGCCTTTCGGTTAATCAATTTAGTGTTATTGGCGCAAATAAATTAAATAATGGTAATTTAATTTTTGGCAGTAGTTATGGAGCAATCTCATTTGATGCCGCTGACTTTATCGAACAATCGCAACAAGCCTCCACTTTTAAAACGTTAATAACTGATATTACATTGCTATCAAGGCAAGTGAATTACCACCCAATGCAATACGCATCAACCCCATTATCACTGAACCATGACGACATTGGTCTTGAAATAAGCTTTTCAAATTTTGACTTTCACAATGCCGATAAAACCTATTATGAAGTATCTTTAACGGGTACTACGTCACTCAATTATGATAATTTGAAATCAAATAAAATATTCTTTACTAAACTCCCCCCTGGCGACTACGTTTTAACCGTGTCTTCACATAGTACAAATAGCTCTAAAACAAGCGAGAGTAGCACGCTACTATTTAATATTGCTTATGCACCTTGGCAGTCACCATTTGCATACACTATTTATACTTTAAGTATTATCAGCATTTTGTTTTTACTTTTTTGGCAATATCGTCATCGTAAAATTACAATTGAAAATGCGCATCGCGCAACAATTCATTCTCAAAAGCAAACCGAATTAGCACTGAGAAATAATAAAAGTGGTGTTTGGGATTACGATTTAAAAAGCAAAACAGTAAACACATTGCGAGGTAATGAATTAGGCTACACTAATTTACCCGAACGTATTGAATTAGCCTACTTTATTGCCCTTATACATCCTGATGATCGTAGAAGAGTCGAAAGCTTATGGAATATGTTCATTCAAAAAAATGAACCGCAGCAAAACTGGCAAGCGACTTATAGATTACATCATAAAAATGGCCATTGGCTATGGTTCCAAGACATTGGCCAAATTATATATAGCTCTCTATCAAACGAACCTTTGTATGTATCTGGTATATATACAAATATTACCGAGCAACGCGCCAATGAGCAGCAAGCTAATGTTCTTGGTGAAGCATTTAGCCAAATAAATGATTGGTTACTTATTCTCGATACTCAGTTAATACCTTTCTCTGCTAACAATAGTCTTTTAGACGCGTTTTCAAGCAGCTCAGCTAAGGCAAAATTAAGCACTAAGTTATTGATTAAAGCGATGGGCAAAGCAAAATGTAAAAAATTCGCAGCCAAGCTAAAATCGTTGAAACCAAAACAAAATTGGCATACGGATACTTATATTAAAACGAAAAAAAATCAAAACCACCCTATCCAACTTAGCGTTACAGCTGTTGCCAAAGAGGATAATAACGTTAGCTATTATGTGGTTGTTATCTCTGATCTGACGGAACAAAAACGAGCAGAAAACGAATTACGCTATTTAGCAAACTACGATCCTTTAACTCGCTTACCTAATCGCAGTTTAATGTATCAAAAAATAGAAATAGCCATAGAAAAAGCGCAACAGAGCGCTTCTCAGTGCGCTATTTTATTTATCGATCTAGATAAATTCAAACCTGTAAACGATTCTTTTGGCCACGCCGTGGGTGATAAACTACTGTGTAACATTGCTGAACGTGTAAGCGCGATATTAGGCGAGTACTCTACATTGGGCCGCCAAAGTGGGGATGAATTTTTAGTTTTAATAGAAAATACCAGCTCGGTAAAATCATTAAATCACATCGTAAAAGAAATCAGCGCAGAGCTTGCAAACAAAGTTATTATTGAAGACTTTTCTATTAATATATCTGCCAGCATAGGTGTTGCATTATATCCTTTCGATGCTGAAACAACCGATATATTAATTAGAAATGCTGATGTTGCAATGATGCATGCAAAACAAAATGGCAGAAACGGGTTCAAGTTTTTCAACGAAAAAATGAATGAAAAAATAAAACAAAAGTTAATTCTTGAAAATAATTTAAAAGATGCCGCCAAAGACAACTTGTTTTTTAACCATTATCAACCAATTGTCGATATTGAAGCAAAAGTAATCAACGGTGTTGAACTGCTTATGCGCTGGGAAAACGATGGACAGCTCATATCACCGGCTCAGTTTATCCCTATTGCAGAAGAAACTGGCTTAATAGAAATGCTCACTGAGCAAGCTTTAAAACGTGCCTTATCTGAATTGGCACCCATTCTATCCAGTAACCCGTTATTTTATGTTTCTTTAAATTTATCGCCAAAGCATATTCTTAAAGAAAACATAGCCAAGCGTTTACTCTCAATCCTAAACGACAACCAAATAAGTCCGATGCAGCTTCGCCTCGAGATCACCGAAAATACATTGTTGGATGATAAAGTTAAGGCTGCAAAACAGCTACAAAAGTTACAAGCGCTTGGATTCAAATTGCTCCTTGATGACTTTGGGACAGGCTACTCTTCATTAACTTACTTGAGTCAATTTCCTATTAATGTGATTAAAATCGATCAAAGCTTTGTAAACAGCATTGGCATAGATAAAGGTGATGAATCTATCATTAAGAGTATATTTCAACTTGCTAACAACCTTGAGTTATCTTGTATCGCTGAAGGTGTTGAAACACGAGAGCAGATGGTATTTTTAACTAATATGGGATGCTATGCACAACAAGGTTATTATTTTGCTAAGCCGATGAAAGCTGAAAAGCTGTGTGAAAGTGACTGTTTCAACAAAATAATTAACTTAATTTAGAGCCTATACCTGCGTATTGACTCATCAATGAAGATATTTATACCAATTTGCTTAAATATAGAGGCGATTAAACCCGTTAAATGGTTCAAATACTGATGCCAATTGGTATTACTTAACCTGAATTCTAGTTAAGAGATTTACTAACGTATTAAATCATGGTGATATTTAAATTTATTTTCTCTAGCCAGAGATTTTTAGTGAAAACAAGGCGAATTTACGCGTCAATAGCTGGCCTACTGCAAGTAAATTCAACACAGTTAGCGCTGAAAATAGCTGCTCGAGATAGATTTATTATCCAGAGTTCAGGCTACTTACTACTAGCTGTGTTGGTGCTCGGCATGACTTTCTATTTGTAATACGCTGCTTTTAACATTAAATTTTAATGACAATAGCTGTTCTACTTTTAAACGACAGACCTCATCATGCTTTTCGATAGTGCAATGCTGTTTAAGTACCACATGGGCTCCCACTACGGCCTCTTTATCTTTACGCGTAACAGTTACGTTGTGTACGCTATGCACATGCTCTATGTGAGTTATTTCGTATTCAATATCAACCACTTTTGGAAGCTTTTCTTTATTTAAACGCAATCCTTGAATGCAACGAATAATGACCTTAATACCTGTAAATAAGACGAAAAATGCGATAAGCATACTCGATAAAATATCAATAACATCCCAGCCAGTAAAATAGATAAGCATACCAGCAATAAAAGTCGATACAGTTGAAATTAAATCAAAAAACGAATGTAAAAATACAGCGTAAATATTAATACTGGCTTTACGACCTTTGTACAAAACCCACGCTGCAGCGCCGTGAAACAAAAAGCCAATACCCGCAATAGACGACATCAAGAAGCTATTAATGGCAAGCTCATTGCCCTCATGATGATGAATAAAACGCTCCCCCCCTTCATATAAAATAACTAAGCTAATGGCTAAGTATAAAACGCCATTAATAAGCCCACCAAATAATTCTGCTCGTTGGTGACCATCGTTGTAAGTTTTAGCAAAGTGAATAGCAAGGCTTGAGGCTATTAACGCAATGAATAGCGAGCTGTTATGGACAAATAGATGCCCTGCATCTGCAAGTACTGCAAGTGAATTTGCGTAATATGCGCCAATAACTTGAATGACCATGAATGAGCATGTAATTGCTAATGCAATTAATAACCGGCGGCGGGACGCCTCGTGTGTAGTGATCTCTGTCATGAACTGTTTGAATTACCTATACTTAGAATGCAAATAAGCCTATAGACAGGCTTAGTGAGAAAAGAGTAATGATATACAGTATCAATTATAATACGTCGGTAATTCAAACGCACTAAAAAATTAGTAAAATGAAAGATAATGTACTAAAAGTAGTAGAGTAAGTATAAAATATACCTTACAAAACAGTATAATTTAATAACGCGGAGTGAATAAGTGGGTTTGCATTCAACACAAGAAACATGGAGTACATTAAAACATCTTCCATTTGCTGTTTTACTTCATGATACGCAATCGCAAACTTACCAGGCGAACGCGCACGCACAAACATTATTTGATTTAAATACAAATTCCCCATTAACTGAAAATGACTTTAACCATCTCACTTTAATAAACCCTCTCAGCAAAATAATTTTCTCTATAAAATCACTGTTTAACGATTACTTACTGCCGCATACAAGTAACCAAATACTTATTGAAAAACAAGGTAATACGTTTTTACTAAATGTAAGGCTTGCACACGTTAATGAGTCGCTTTCAATGCTCGTATTTGAGCTAATTAAAAATAACGTAAATGAAGAGTATAATTTTGATAAAGTGATATCTAACATATCAACCGATTTAATTGATATACAAATTGACGATATCGATAAGCATATTGACTATGCACTGAAAGCCATTGGTACTGTTGCAAATGCAGATAGAAGCTACTTGTTTAGATTCAATAAAAACAATACAAAAATAAGCAATACGCATGAATGGGTGAATGAAGGCATTTTACCTTTCAAAGATACATTACAAGATGTTCCTAAAAGTGCATTGCCGTATTTTTTCAGCTTAATGAATGACACATATTTATTCAGAGTAAATGATACATCGACCCTTCCTAAAGCAGCACTCAGTGAAAAAATCGAATTTGAACAACAAGAGATAAAATCGGTATTGTGCATTGGTCTTCGTTATGAAAAAGAACTTGTTGGGTTTATCGGCTGCGATAGCGTAAAAGAATATCGCGAATGGACCGATTTAGATTTAATAAGGTTAAAGCTTGTAGGTGAAATACTGACTAATGCATTTAAAAATATAGACTACAGAAAAAAGCTAGAATTAGCTCAACAACAACTCATTACTGCCAATAAAAAGCTAAATGAGTTAGCAAATACTGATGGGTTAACAAATATAGCCAATCGACGTAGTTTTGACCGCGCACTTAAAAATGAAATCAGGCGCTGTGTCCGCAATCAGCATCCCATAGCACTAATCATATGCGACATTGATTTTTTTAAACATTACAACGACAACTACGGACATCAACAAGGTGACGAGGCTTTAAAAATAGTTGCAAGCACACTTAATAAGTTATGTAATCGTCAAGGCGATTTAGCTGCGCGTTACGGTGGTGAAGAGTTTGTTATTATTTTACCCGCCACTGATGCAAAACAGTGCAAAGCGTTTACTGCGCTTATTCAAAAAGAAATTGAGACCTTAAATATTGAGCATCACTATTCAAATATTGCTAAGCGCCTTACTGTTAGCATGGGGTTTTATGCTTTAATTCCCAATACAAAAACACTTCCAGAAGATCTTATTAGTAATGCAGATTCCGCCCTATATAACGCAAAGAAAACAGGGCGAAATAAAGCATCCGAATTTATATCCGAATAGTGTTTACTGCATTAATTTCGTAGCTTAATTTGTTAATTGTATTGCTTTTCCAGCAATAAATGCAGTTAGCAATCCTGCAACCATTGCACCGGAAAAAGTACAAATTATACCGCCTATAACATCATAAACGCCTACAAAACAGCTTGTTGCTAATATAAACAAGCCTATTACCAACGGTAATTTAATCAACATTGTTAATGTGCTTTTACGAATGCAGAACATCATAACGAATAAACTCATCATCGCCGTAAATATCAAAAATTCATTCATGCAGTTTTTGCCTCTATATACGCTTTTGTAGAAGCTTTTATTTTCAACGCGTAGCCAATACACATGGCCCCCACAAACATAAAGCTAGCATCAACAATAGCAACTAAGCCACTGTTTAAATTAATAATATTACTGTGACTCAATAAAACATTTAATGGCAGCACAGCACTCAATGCTAACCCACAGAGTAAAAGTGTCTGTTTAAAATAGGTTTTATAATCTACAGGCAATAACCCTATTAATAGCCAGCCTAACCAAGTATAAAAGAATACAGGTCCAAAATAGCTATTTTGCGCAGCACCAATGACATTGTGATTAAGTATTATCTGCAGCGGGAAAAGCACAAAGCTTGCTAACACTAAACCACCGCAACTTCCTATAATAAAGCGGTTCCAACGCGCGTAAGCAACCTCAGATAAACTAGCATTAATCCCTCGCGTACGTTTTGCTAGCCACATCATCATCCCAGACACTGGTAAAAGTGCAGTACAAAAACCAAGTAACACCCATAGTAGTTTGATAAAAATGCCTGCAAAATTACCAAAGTGCATTGGAAATACAAGTTCTATTACTTTTATTGATATCCCTGATATATCACCAAAACTACTCATCGATTTTACAAATTCGCCATTTCCACGATAGTGCAGTAACTGAGAAGCCACCGCTTCTCCACCAAGTAAACGTAAATACACCTGCGCGTTAGCGTCATTGTTAGCCATTATTGTTGCATCTATAATCACTGCTTTTGGATAACGGCTATGTGCATTTTCTAGTATGGTGTCTAGCTGTGTCGGCTGTTTAGTATGGCTTATTACTGTTTCTGGTATAGCTGTAAAAGTTTCTATCAGCTTATTTTGATCGCCACCAAAACTCACAAAAGCGGCGGCGGGCAATAAAATAACTGTTGCCAGTCCCAAAAAAGCCCCTGAAAAACCAATCACAATATTAAATACACTTCCCCAAATACCCATTACTTTATGGCCATCACTAATCGCAATATTGAGTCCTTTGTCGCGTCTGAAAGTAAATAACTCTTTTATCAATTTGCGATGAATAAATAAGCCTGTTATCGCACTCACTAATAACGTTAACCCCAAAAAGCCAGTGAGAATTAACCCAATAGGACGACCTAAATGTAAATCAGCATGAAATTCACCAATATAGCTCGGGGCATCAGTTTTTTTATTTGCATAAAAATCTTTGCTAGGGCCGTAGTAAGTATTCACCAAAGCAAGTGTATCGGGATGAAACTGAAATACTCTGGCAACTTCCTCGCTGTAATTCTCATCTCCGTGGTGCGATTCGAATACAAGGGTTAACAGATAGAAATTATGGCCACTTGGCATAAATACATGAATGTTTTCCCCAAATTCATTGGGCACTTGTTTATGGTACTCATTGACTAAGCGGTTAACTTGAACACTCGCAACGTGTTGGCTAGATTGTAATTCAGGGTTTGCCCATATTTTTAACTCAGGGCGAGAAAGTACTGCCAACGCACCACTAAACGCAATAATAAATAATAATACGGCGGTTATTATCCCAACCCAGCTATGTAATAAAAATAGCTTTTTTAAAGTAATTGACTTCATCCTTGCCCCTGCGTTAACGCCCAAAAACTAAATAATCCGTGTGTAGCACACAATAAACCCATCACCACAAAAGGCTGCCATACTTTTTCAGCCAAATAAGCATATATAAATAACGCTGTCCAAATGATTGGAAACAACAAAATAGGCAGCAAAATTTGCTCACTCATCTCAAAGGGTAAATAAGTGGTCATTCCAGGAATTATGATAACCGCAGTAATAAGTGCCATCACGCAGGCTAATAAGTGTCGCCGACGTGTAGCGTTAAACGTTTTTTTATTATTCATTGTTTGCTCATTAAATTTACTTAAGCATATACCAAACAGCGTATGCAAATGATAACAATTGCTATTATATTGTGCATTTGCTATTTAATGCAATTCATTAAGCACGTTTAGTCACTTTTATATTAAAAAATATTGTTGATATGACGCATTAAGGGCGGAGTCTTTTGAGATTAAATTTACAGCGGTCTCTGGATTCGATTTGCTTAAACGGCCTAACGGCTCTTGCCATAGGCTTTTTAACATCTTGTATAATCGCTTATTTTATAATTAACCTGAACTCTGGATAATAAATCTATCTCGAGCAGCTATTTTCAGCGCTAACTGCGTTGAATTTACTTGCAATAGGCCAGCTATTGACGCGTAAATTCGCCTTGTTTTCACTGAAAATCTCTG
>NZ_JACJEM010000043.1:0-44635 GCF_014164085.1 Pseudoalteromonas sp. SG45-5
TAAGAAAATTACGCTAGAACTAGGCAAAAATTTTTGTATCTAGTTGTTCTAAATAAAAAATTTTTAACGACGTTATAGTGCAATTTAATTCGTTAAATTGATCAAAGATTTATGCAGTTTGGTATCAAGCCTTAAAAGTGCTTAATTTTTAGCTGAAGTTGATCTGTTTTTAACGTATTTATATAAACCAATTAATGAAGCCGCAATCCAGAAAATTTCAATCACAAAACTGGCTAAATTAAAGTTATAACAAAGACTAATTAATAATAAAATTGCCCCTGTTAAATTCATCATATTATACATCAAGCTCGTTGGAGATGTTTTACCTAGCTGTAGTAAAAAGAATGAACCAACGACTAAAAAAGTACCTGTCATACCTATGATGTCAAATAAGAGTGCTATCACGAAACTATCCTTTATCCATTTTTAAATAACCCAAAAAACTGGCCCGATCCATGGGGAGGGTATTTTTTCATTCATTGAAACAGCAAAACCGAGGGATTTTATCAGTATGGTAAATTCTAACAAGGCCATATGTCCGCATCGAATGTTTATCAATAACCTGTTTATTTAAATGTCACTTTCCCGCCAATTATTTTATAGGCAGGGGTACCTCGTATTATCGTAACTCTTGCAAAAAGGCGATCGCACTGAGGGCAGATACAAGGCTCTTTGGTAAAATCTTGGCTGATCCGCTCTATAAAACACTTAACTAAAGCCCCTTTTCCGCCTTTTCGGTATTTAAATAATAAAGTCCTACAAGCAGAGCAAAAAATATCAACTGTCTTTGTCGGCCCTTTTTTATTAGGTTTAGCCATTTTTCCTCCATTGATCCACAATACTGGCCTCTTTGAGGTCGGTAAGTTTAGAGTAAATAACTATCAATTAAAATTAAAATAGGTATAAGCAAATACAGCATTACTTTTTATTGGCGTCTGCAATAATGAGATTTAGATGATCTGATAATACTTTTAAATTGAATGGTTTAATAATAAAGCCAGAGACTTTAGCCGCAATTATTTCTTTAACAGCTTCACAGCTATCTTCACATGTCACAATTAAAACAGGCAGAGATGCCAGCTTTTCATCATCACGAATTCGTTTAAGTAAAACTTTACCATCCATTTTTGGCATATATAAATCTGTAATGAGTAGATCAAAATGTTGTTGATGCAGTAAAGCAAACGCTTGAACTCCGTCAGTTGCTTCAACAAGATCGTCAAACTGTAACTTTCTAAGCATATTTATTAATACATGACGTATTAATGGCATATCGTCGACAACCAGTATTTTCATTGTTTAACAGCCAATTTTTAAATATTAAATTTTTGTAATATATCGAGTAAAAATACTAACCGTATTAAAAATCAGTAAGCAAATTATTTATATTATTTTCATAACGTCATGGCCAAACACCTAAAATAAAGCCCATTAAGGAGAATTGTAAAATAGAAAAGCCGCTATTAATTAAGAATAATTTAGCTGGGCGTTGCTCATATATATAACTCAAACCCAGCGAACTGCTTACCAAAAATAAACCAATAGCGAAACCGGTGCCTATACTTTGAGCGACTCCTGCGTCATTTCCCAAAAAAAGACACAATATAAATGCAGCCGAAAACACACAAGCAAAGCTACCGCCAAATATCCATTTAGGGTTTGCTGATTGTAAATCAAGCTCCGTTAAACCACAGCTTTCTAACCACGCCTGTTTGAACATGATTCTCGAATACCAAATATCACCAAGCATGAACGAAGAGAGTGCAGCCACGAGTATTGCAAAATAATTAATATCAGAAAAATTCATAGATAACACCGAAGCTTTCAACAAGTAGGTTAACTTGACTGTAGTTAACATTCATCAAAGCAGCAAACTCTTAATTGTAACTATAGATCTCCATACTAAAAATCCTCAAAGCTCGCATTTGTTAGCAAAGTTAAGTCCGCTGTTTTTAGCATCACCTCTAAACCACGTTTACCCGCGCTTACATATATATGGGTAAACTGCAGTGCACTGTGATGTATAAATGTTTGCAATCTTTTCTTCTGACCAAGCGGACTCACTCCTCCTAAAATATACCCTGTACTTGCTTGAACTTTTTGTGCTGCTGCCATCGCGACTTTTTTTGTTCTACACAATTTTGCCAATTTTTTTAAATTAACTTGTTGAGATACCGGAGTGATTGCAACGATCAATTCATTCTCAGATGTTTCTAATACAAGCGTTTTATATACTTGTTCACTCTTTAAGTTTAACTTTTCAACGGCCTCCTGCCCATAATGACTATTGCTCGTATCATGTTCATAACTTAGCAGTTCAAAAGAAATTTTTTGCTTTTTGAGTAACGCTATTGCTGGTGTCATAATATTTAATGATGTTTTTATTTACAGTAACAAAAATTATATTTAAAGCAAAAAAAACGACGCTAAAAAGCGTCGTTTCTATTTACTTAACATAAAATTATTTAGTTAAATCATCAAAAAACTTTTTAACACCATCAAAAAAACCTTGCTCTTTAGGGCGGTTTTTCGAACTATCTGTACCCATGCTTTCATCTAATTCAGTCAGTAATTCACGTTGACGTTCGTTAAGATTAACTGGCGTTTCAATGACTACTTTACAAATTAAATCGCCTTGAGCACCACTGCGTACTGACTTAACCCCTTTACCACGCATACGAAACATTTTACCCGTTTGCGTTTCAGAAGGTATTTTAAGTTTTGCACGACCATCAAGCGTTGGCACTTCAATTTCGCCACCAAGACCTGCTGTCGTAAAGCTAATTGGCACTTCACAGTATAAATTATTCGCTTCGCGCACAAATATTTTATGTTCTCGTACCGACACCTGTACATACAGATCACCCGCCGGAGCACCATGCATTCCAGCTTCGCCTTCGCCCGTTAAGCGGATACGATCGCCTGTATCAACACCGGCTGGAATTTTAACTGAAAGCGTTTTGGTTTTTTCTACGCGACCTTGACCGTGACACTTATTACAAGGATCTGAAATAATCTGACCTTGCCCCTGACACGTTGGACAGGTTTGCTGAACAGCAAAGAAACCTTGGCGCATTTGCACTTGGCCAGCACCATGACACGTAGTACATGTTTTAGGTTTGGAACCTGCTTTAGCACCACTGCCATCACACGGCTCACAACCAACCCATGTTGGCACTTTAATTTCAACTTCTTTACCACGAACAGCTTCTTCTAAGCTTAAGTCCATGTTGTAACGTAAGTCGGAACCACGTTGCTGACGAGATTGACGTCGACCACCGCCGCCACCAAAAATATCGCCAAATACGTCGCCAAATACATCACCAAAGTCGCCATGTCCGCCACCAAAACCACCGTGACCTCCACCGCCACCTTGTTCAAAGGCTGCATGACCATGTTGGTCATACATTTGACGTTTTTGGCTATCAGTTAAGATCTCGTACGCTTCTTTAACTTCTTTAAATTTTGATTCGAGATCTTTATCGCCTGCGGTACGATCTGGATGATATTTCATCGCTAAGCGTTTATACGCTTTTTTTATGTCTCGCTCACTCGCATCTTTGCTTACGCCGAGGACTTCGTAATAATCGCGTTTTGACATATCTATCACACTACTCTTTTCTGTTTACAGCGTAAGCTGCTGGATAAACCGATAAATCGCATCGATTTATCATTGAATTTTTGAACCTTAAACACATGCAAAAGGCGCGACAAGCTATTGCTCGCGCGCCTCATTTGTTCATCCTAACCTAAACACCTAACCGAGTTAAGTGTTTTTGGCCAGCAAGAAGCGGTAGCAACAATTATTTGTCGTCTTTCACTTCTTCAAACTCTGCATCAACAACGTCGTCATCTTGTTTAGTTGACTGTTGTTGCTCGCCTGCATCTGCTGAACCTTGCTGCGCTTTTGCTTGAGCAATTTCCATCAGTTTTTGAGACTTTTCAGCAAGCGCTTGCGTTTTAGCTTCAATCTCTTCTTTGTTGTCGCTCTTAATTGCAGCTTCTAAATCTACAACAGCCGCTTCAATCGCTTCTTTGTCTTCGCTTGGTAATGCATCACCCGCTTCTTCAATTTGCTTACGCGTACCGTGTACTAAGGCATCAGCTTGGTTACGAGCAGCAACAAGTTCTTCAAACTTTTTATCGTCTTCAGCATGTGCTTCTGCGTCACGAACCATTTTTTCAACTTCTTCATCGCTTAAGCCAGAAGATGCTTGAATCGTGATTTTTTGCTCTTTACCTGTATCTTTATCTTTCGCAGATACATGTAAGATACCATCGGCATCAACATCAAATGTTACTTCAATTTGTGGTGTACCACGTTGTGCTGGGCGAATACCTTCTAGATTAAATTGACCTAGAGATTTATTGTCGCTTGAACGTTTACGCTCACCTTGAAGTACATGGATTGTTACAGCAGATTGGTTATCTTCAGCTGTTGAGAACGTTTGCGATTTCTTAGTAGGAATCGTTGTATTTTTCTCAATTAAAGCCGTCATGACTGAACCCATAGTCTCAATACCTAGAGATAATGGAGAAACATCAAGTAATAGTACATCTTTAACATCGCCTGCTAATACACCACCTTGAATCGCGGCGCCTACGGCTACTGCTTCATCAGGGTTAACATCTTTACGAGGCTCTTTACCGAAGAACTCCGCAACAGTTTTTTGTACTAAAGGCATACGTGTTTGACCACCAACAAGAATAATATCGTTGATGTCGCTTACTGATAAATCAGCATCAGCAAGTGCACGTTTTAATGGTTCTAAAGACTTTGTAACTAAATCTTCAACTAGTGACTCAAGCTTAGCGCGTGTCAGTTTCACGTTCATGTGCTTAGGGCCAGATGCATCAGCAGTTACGTACGGAAGGTTTACTTCAGTAGACTGTGCAGATGACAGTTCGATTTTTGCTTTTTCAGCAGCTTCTTTAACACGTTGCATTGCAAGCGGATCAGTTTTTAAGTCTAAACCTTGATCTTTCTTAAATTCAGCTACTAGGTAGTTGATTACACGGTTATCAAAATCTTCACCACCTAAGTGAGTGTCCCCGTTTGTAGCAAGTACTTCAAAAGTGTGCTCGCCTTCAACTTCATCGATTTCAATAATTGATAAATCGAAAGTACCGCCACCTAAGTCATATACTGCAACTACGTTTTCGCCACGGTTTTTATCCATACCGTAAGCAAGTGCCGCAGCCGTTGGCTCATTGATAATACGTTTAACTTCAAGGCCCGCAATACGACCAGCATCTTTCGTTGCTTGACGTTGTGAATCGTTAAAGTATGCAGGTACTGTGATTACGGCTTCTGTTACTTCTTCACCTAAGAAGTCTTCAGCTGTTTTCTTCATTTTTTTCAGTACTTCAGCAGAGATTTGTGGGGCAGCACGTTTTTCGCCGCCCGCTTCTACCCATGCATCGCCATTGTCGGCTTTAATGATTTTAAACGGCATAATGCCGATGTCACGTTGAACTTCTTCGTCTTCAAAACGACGACCAATTAAACGCTTAATTGCAAACAAGGTATTTGTCGGGTTAGTAACCGCTTGACGTTTAGCAGATTGACCTACTAATGTTTCACCGTCTTGCGTATAAGCAATGATAGACGGGGTTGTGCGATCGCCTTCCGCGTTTTCAATAACACGTGCTTTGCCACCATCAAGTACTGCAACACAAGAGTTTGTAGTACCTAAGTCGATTCCGATAATTTTACCCATGAAATTTCTCCAACTTCAATATTCGTTAATACGTTCGATGACTAGTAAATAGGGTTGCTGCAAACTTATTTCAACTGTAAAAATGAAAAAAAACTCATTTTTTTTGATTTATTTACAAAATAACCTTAATAATTGTAAGGAATGATGATTTTTACACCGCTTGGACTGCTTTTAATTACTGGTCTGACTAGTTTTGTTATGTTATAAATTTATTAAATCGCACTTTAAAAGGACACCTTTATGCATTTTGAACAATTACTTGAGCAAGCAGCAAAGATAGGCAACACTAAAAACACTGAGCAATTAATATCTACGATGCAGTTCCCAGAAAACTGGTGTCAGGGCAGAACCGCATTCGGCGGGCTTTCAGCTGCGCTGTTATATCAAGCAATAAGAGGTAAAGTAACAGACGATCGTCGACTGCTTTCACTCAGCACCAATTTTGTAGGGCCATTACTTGCCGATACCCCTTTTTCTTTATCCGTAGAAATACTTCGACAAGGTAAAAGCAGCACGCAGGTGTTAGCTAAAGCAATTCAAAATGAACAAGTATGCGTAATAGTGCAGGCATGTTTTGCCAAAAGTAGGGAGTCGGCTATTAACGTTCCCGTCTCAAAGTCAATTAGTTTGAAACCCGTTGATGAACGCTACACATTACCTTTTATAAAAGATCAGATGCCTGAGTTTTTTCAACATGTTGATTTGTGCCCACAACAAGGCGGCATGCCATTTAGTAGTGCCGAAACCTCTCATTTAGGTGGCTGGATGCGTTTTAAGCACACCCCAAAGCAAATTACAGAGGCCCATGTAATTGCATTGACTGATGCTTGGCCGCCAACACTTTTACAAATGTTTAAACAACCCGCCCCAGCAAGTAGCATGTCGTGGTATTTGGAGTTTGTGCAAGAGCCAAACTTAGCACCTGGTGAATGGCTTGGCTTTGAAGCAATTACGCATCATTCAAAAGATGGTTACGGCTTAGAAGATGGTTGTATATGGTCACAATCAGGTGAGTTAATCGCTCTTACGCGCCAAACAGTGGCGTTATTTGACTAAAAACACACAGCCTGTTTATCTTTCGAGGTTATATTCGCAGCAGGCTGTTTGGCATTCAAGTCCTATGATGTAGCTACTCCACATAAGTGCTTGATAAATAAGAGCAAATAACAAGCATGCGCTGTCCCTTGGGTTCAATCCACAAAGATAAACACGCCCTAATACAACCAGCGTAATTAACCTTGATTAATTTGAAATTTCAGGGTTTTGTGCATATTGCGCTTCAAGGTTTACTAAAATACTGTGGTATTGGCCATTTTTAATAATATTGGCCAATCCCTCATCAAATATTTCTTGTAAAACTTTACTATTAAAATAAGCCGGTCTTGGCGCTTCTGGGAATATCGAATGAATCGCAACATGCGATGTTTTATTGGTTTGTCGATACTCATTTAAATAGTATAAAAATATACGTTTATCTAAAATAATTGTATCTACCCATCCTTTCATTAGATGATCTACCTGTGCTCTTTGATTTATCACCTCCTCATAAGAGCCAACCTTATACAAAGCCAACTTAAATGAATGCGGTAAGTAGGCTGATGCATGTTGAAACGCCAATACACTTTTTCCTGACAAATCATACACAGAATTAATCGTATAGTTATTTTTGAGCAGGCTTACAACCACATTTTGATAACTCAAAACACGCTTACTGACATAAATGCCAGGTAAATAAAAGTTAGAATGATTCATTGCCACATCGACAGCACCATTATTTAACTGATACTCCGCGCGTTTATTCGACATATATTCTACTGTAAGATTCTTGATACCTTGATTTTTAAATGCGGCTTTAATAATTTCTAATTGGATACCTGAATCATTTTTTTGTATTACGTAGGGAGCAACATAAGGACTGACGGCGATGATTATACAATCGGACTTTTTTACGCTATCTGACTGTGCTAAAGCCTGTATTTTAGTGCTCATTAACAGAGCCAAAATTATCAATAGGTTTTTCACTGTCGATCCTTTGTATTTTTAAGCATATAAGATATGTTTAAGCGAGTCTTCATCCACAGTACAATTGAATTTTTGAACTGACTATTGATTGAACTAGTTTGTATTTACACTCAATTTATAGCAAAATTAAACCACTCTACTTAGCATTAGGCTCACACATTGCAAACTGTATGCCCTTGTTGCGACCTAATTATAGATATACCTCGCATAATCGCAAAGCAAATGGCGCTATGTCCGCATTGCCACCATAAACTTTGCCAAGCTGATGTGAATAACGATAGCCGCATTGTAGCCCTCAGTGTTAGTGCTTTATTAATGCTGCTAAGCAGTATGTTTTACCCTTTTATTTCTTTTAGTAGCAGTGGAATAACGCAAACG
Organism: Pseudoalteromonas sp. SG45-5; assembly: GCF_014164085.1. NCBI lineage: Bacteria > Pseudomonadati > Pseudomonadota > Gammaproteobacteria > Alteromonadales > Pseudoalteromonadaceae > Pseudoalteromonas > Pseudoalteromonas sp. SG45-5. The sequence goes on from NZ_JACJEM010000043.1 coordinate 8,121, forward strand.
ATTACCCTGCCCGACGCGGCCCGCATTTTATTTAACTATGACAGTGAACTACTTGGTCTATTTATAGATTTGAGTATTATTGCCCTACCAATGGCTTTATTGCTTGTTTTAATACCTTTGCATCTTGGGCTCTTAAATACTCTCCCAGAGGGTATTGCCAGACGGCTATTAAAATTTACCCTTGCGTTAGAGCCTTGGATTATGTCGGAAATATTTTTGATCGGTGTGCTGGTAAGCATGGTTAAGATTATGTCGTTAGCCGATATTAGTTTTGGTACAAGTTTCTGGGCGTACGTATGCTTTGTAATTTTGTATATAGCCGCGCTTGCTCATTTAAACCGACCACGTTTATGGGCGCAAATAAAACCAGTAAAAATACTGACAGGGGCTGAACATGCAAAACGCGCAATTGATGAAAATATTAAAGCGTGCCATGTGTGTCATCAACTCTGTACAAGCAATGTTTGCCAGCGCTGCCACACAAAAACACACGTCAGAAACCCTTATAGTGTACAAAAAGCGGCAGCCTGGCTAATTACATCAGTAGTTTGTTATATTCCAGCTAATGTTTTGCCTATTATGCATACTACAAGCTTAGGAGACGAGTCTCCTTCCACATTAATTGGTGGTGTAATCACACTATGGAAAAGTGGCTCATACCCTATAGCCGCTATTATATTTTTAGCCAGTGTCGTTGTGCCACTAGCAAAAGCATTCGTTCTAAGCTTTTTATGCTTTATGGTGACACGGCCAGCAAACAGACACACGAAAGGGTATACCCGCATTTATCAATTAACTGAATTCATAGGTAAATGGTCTATGATAGATGTATTCGTTGTCGCTATTTTAGTTGCCTTGGTTCAATTAGGTAATTTAATGTCGGTAACCCCAGGATTAGGCATTGTATTCTTTACGGTTATGGTAATATGCCAAATGATGGCAGCGCATGCCTTTGACCCCCGTTTATTGTGGGATTCACCTAAAAATAAAACCTCAGAGAACAAAGCATGACCGAGATTGCTGAAGTAACAAAAGAACCAAAAATTTCCGCCATCTGGATCATTCCCGCAATTGCGCTGTTAGTTGGCATGTGGATGTTATATCAATACCAAGCGAATAAAGGCCCAACTATTTTTATCCAAATGCCACAAGCAGAAGGTATTATTGCAGGTAAGACTGAAATTAAAGTCCGCAGTGTAAAGATAGGTCAAATTGATCATGTTCGTTTATCCGACACTCAAGATAGCGTCATAGCAAGTGCTCAAATAGATAAAAATTATAATAACTTATTGACTGACGACGCTAAAATTTGGGTTGTAAAACCCCGTATAGATGAAACCGGCATCAGTGGCATGAGTACACTTTTATCGGGTGTTTACTTAGAGTTTTCACCAGGTGAAAGTAAAAACGTGAAACGTACCTTCACATTACAAGATGAGCCCGCTTTAATTGGCAAAGATGTTAAGGGCGGGCGCTTTAAGCTCCTTAGTTATAATGCCGAAGTACTGGATGTAAGTACGGGAATATTTTTTAAAAACTATAAAATAGGCCAAATAGAGACCGCTGTATTTGATTGGGAAAATCAAGCAATGAAATACGGTGTATTTATTAATGCACCTTATCAAAACTTGATCACAACAAACTCCATCTTTTGGGTAAATGCAGGTATTCAAATTGACCTATCTGCCGATGGCATCAATATTAATACAGGCTCGTTAAGTAAACTTTTAAAAGGCGGTATATCGGTTGGTTTACCTGAACAACAAGCCCCAGGTGAAATAGCTCAGGATGACCATAGCTTTTCATTGAGCCAAAGCTATAAAGAGGCACTTGAAGAGCGTTTTTATGATTTTGATTACTTCCTCATTGAGTTTGAGCAATCAGTACGCGGTCTTCGCTCTGGTGCGCCTGTTGAGTATCGAGGTATGCGTATTGGTACCGTTGTAGAAGCGCCTGCTAACGTTATTATTAATGGAAAACCTGCTCATTTTAGAAATCACAACACGGCAGTTCCAGTACTCATAAAAGTAGAATACGGACGCTTATATCACGACAGTGCTTCAGCCAAAGAGTTTTGGCGAGGCAGTCTTGATGGCTGGATTGAAAATGGTATGCGCGCTTCGTTAAAACCTGGCAATTTATTAACAGGTGCAGTGTATGTTGATTTTGATATATATCCTGATGCCCCCAAAGCCTATTTAGGTAAACTTGTGCAGTATGATGTTTTTCCAAGTGTGTCGAGCGGTATAACGGTACTCGCAGATCAAGTATCCGATGTACTAAATAAAGTCAACAACTTAAAAATTGAAGATAATCTAGCGCAGATGCAAGCGACATTTACAGACTACCAAGCACTGGCGAATGAAATGCGCGAATTATTGAGCCAAAAAGATACACAAAATTTACCCGGTGACTTTAATCGTAACTTCGAAAAAATGACAAAAAGCATGGTGCAATTTGAAATCACCATGCGCCAATTTGATAAAACAATGGCCAGTTACCAAGCGGGCTCTGAGCTTCATCATCAAATACAGCAAACACTAAAAGAATTTAAACGTTTAAGCGAAGGGCTGCAGCCATTGACTCGTGGCTTAAATGAGCAACCAAATATGCTAATTTTTGATAAGTCATTGCCGGCTGATCCAAAACCAAGGAAGCAACAATGAAATCATTATTTTTAATTACAAGCTTATTGTTACTACTCGCCGGTTGTAGCTCATCAATACAAACCGCGACACAGTATTACCAATTTGAACAACCTATTGGCGAATCATCAAGGAACGTGAGCGAGACAGATGCGCAATTAAGGATACAAACCGTTGTGCTTAGAGGGGCTTTAAATAACGTGGGTATTGCTATGAAAATAGACAGTAACCAAATTCACGCTGCTAATTACAACTTGTGGGGCGAATCGCCAGATGTGATGTTAACCGCTTCAGCGCAACAAACTCTTTTTACTGCCATGCCGAATTGGATGGTAATAAAAGGGTTGCCGGTTATCACTGAGCTCGATCAGCAAACATTTTATGAACTTGAGTACGAAATACACCACTTTAATGGTGATATGCAAGGCAATGCTGATATTTCGGGGCTTTGGCGTTTGTACTATACACACCCAGAAACCGGACGACGCCTTGTAAGCATTCATAATTTTTCAAATGTAGTGCCTATTGATGATGACGGCTATGACGGGTTGGTGTCAACACTTGAAAAAACATGGCTAAATATTAATCTAGCTGTTGCAAAAAAAATAGAGCACGCAAGGCTTTAATTATTTAACCTGAGCTCTGGTTATTTAATAAAAATACGTTAACAGCGGTTTTATCGTTATTAATAACCGCCACACCTACTTTACTAAATCCCAGCCTAGCTAACACATTTTGCGATGCCATGTTGTCCGTTGAAGTTATGGCACTCAGTTGTGTTACCCCTAACTTATGTATATTTTGCACAAGTACATTAGCCGCTTCAAAAACATAGCCCTTTTTTTCAAAACCGCTTACAAGCGCAAAGCCTAAATCTGGATATTGTAGTGCTGAGCGTTTATAAAGCCCCACGACGCCTACAACAACATCGTTATACAAGGTTATAATGTAAGGCCCAAAGCCTTGATTTTTATGAGCTGCAATAAATGACTGCTCAATATAATCTTTTGCATCATCCAGCGTATAAATTGCCTTGTCACCAATGTACTTTATAAAATCAGCCTGATTAACTAGGGCGTGTTGACCTTTGTGGATTGAAATTTGTTCAATCTAGGGGCGATTAAATCACGGCGCGAGGTTTGTAACCTAGTGGGCAAGTAAAAACCGAGCAACAAAGAGTTAATCGTCCCTAGAAAGAACCCAAAGGGCAGCGCATGTTTGGTGTTTATGCTGCGTTATCGCCTATTTATGGGGAATAACCACACTACATAGGCTCTGCCTTGCCTAAAAACCAAACACACTGCTGCAAATTCACCCACCAAAGATCAACACGCCCTAGTCTTAGTAGCACAGCTGCATCACTTGCATTTGCATGGCGCAACAGTAATCGGTTTGTTTTAAATACAATGTTCAATGTAAGCCCCTCTAAAAACTTTGTTTAGCATGTAACTTTTTGTTGACTGAAATTAAAAAGCAGATTATTTTTGCGCCGATGTTTTTACAGGCACAACAATAGCGGTTTGCACTCCTTGCACCGCCTGGCGCCAAAGCCAACGCGTTTCACTTAAGCTGCTATTTAACATAACTGTTTATGTGTCCCTCCCTCGCGTACAAAAGCAGTGACTTGGAAGATGATTTAACAACAAACTTATCATCTTCTTTGTTTTTGTATAAGCAGTATAAAAATTAATACTATTTTAATTTTTATACATGCTTTTAATTTTGTGAATACTTAAATGCTTGAACCTTCTGCGTTAAGTTTACTGCCACCGTTGGTGGTAGTTGTATTGGCTGTTGTATTACGCCGCCCTATTTTATCTTTACTTATTGGTGCTTTAGTTGGTTTAGTTATAGCCGATCCTGCACAAGTACTTACTAACTTTGCGAGTACATCGCTAAAAGTGATGACAGACGAAACCATCGGTTGGCTAATACTTGTATGTGGTGGTTTTGGTGCACTCATCGCGTTATTAGTACGTACAGGTGGTGCATCGGCTTTTGGTAAATTAGCCCTTAAATACACCAAAGGCAAACGTTCATCTTTATTTATGACTTTTTGTTTAGGTGTGGTTATTTTTATTGATGACTACTTAAATGCACTTACCGTGGGTGAAACCATGAAACGCATTACTGATAAATTTAAGGTGAGCCGCGAGATGCTTGCTTATGTTGTTGACTCTACTGCCGCTCCAATTTGTATACTTGTCCCTTTATCTACCTGGGCGGTTTTTTTTGGTGGCTTACTTGTAGATAATGATATTGCAGAAGAAGGCAAAGGGATTGCAGTTTATATCCAAGCCATACCGTATATGTTTTATGCGTGGTTTGCAGTGCTTGTTGTTTTACTTGTTGTGCTGGGTGTTATTCCTGCGATTGGCCCAATGAAAAAAGCAGAGCAAATGGCGCAAATTGAGCAAGCTCAAGTTGACCCGGCCCAATACAATGACGTTCAAACAGCGGATGAATATGCAGTAAAAGCCGTAGAAGAGAACTTTGAAGATGCCGACCCTAAAGGTAAATTACGTAACTTTTTGGTGCCGATTATTTTACTGGTTGCATTTACTGTTTACTTTGAAATAGACGTATACAAAGGCTTATTAGCAACAATGGCGGTCACTCTCCCGTTTTATGCTCTACAAAAATTAATGAGCGTAAGTGAAATGATTGAACGCATGCTTGATGGCTTTAAAAGTATGATCCCCGCGATTGGTACTGTTATAGCGGCGTTTATATTTAAAGATGTATGCGACTTAATTGGCTTACCTCAGTTTGTTATTGGCAGTCTAAGCCCTTATATGACCGCTGCATATTTACCAGCCGTGGTATTTATTTCAATGGCTATTTTAGCGTTTGCAACAGGGTCTAGCTGGGGTATTTTTGCTGTATCAATTCCGATTGTTATGCCATTGGCAAATGCAGTTGATGCAAACATACCACTGGTCATTGGTGCGCTATTATCGGCTTCTTCTTTTGGTAGCCAAGCGTGTTTTTACTCAGATTCAACCGTACTCGCAGCGCAAGGTTCTGGTTGTAATTTAATGAGCCATGCCGTTACACAACTGCCATATACACTGATTGCTGCGGCATTAGCTGTTATAGGCTTTTTAATGATGGCTTAAATTATACCAACTTTATTAAAACATGATCATTTTATCGCATTAAATAAAACCCCAATGTAGTAATACATAGGGGTTTTATTTTTAGCTACATAAATAAAGCTTATTTTTGTAGTTTAATACCATTGTAATAGGCATCAAGCGTTATGATTTTAGTTTGATTTGGTAAATTGGCAAAGTCACTTTCGATAAACTTAGCCCCGCGTAATTGAACATTTAAACGTGCAGCATTAGGATTAAGCATGGTTTGCTTGTAGTAGTCTTTTATATCAGCAAGCGTTACTTTTTCAACTTCATTAATCAGCTTTTGCTTAGAATCAAAGTTAAAATTTTCACGGTACCAATCACTTATAAGCGGGCCCATTTCATCACTTAGGTTTTTAGGTTGCTCTTTGAGGGATACAAGCGTTGCGTTTTTAAGTTGTGCAAAGGTTTCTTCAGTCATGTTATCTAGCTCAACTGCGTATTCTTTTTTAAACTTATCAAACCTAGCTTGAATCTCTTTTGGCCCTTTAACCGGCGTTTGAATAAATAAACCAATTGCTGAGTACTCTTCAATTGGGCGCGCCAATGCCCCAACTGCGTATGCAAGTTGCTCTTCAGTACGCATTTTATCAAATGCGATAGTGCTAAAATGGCCTTGTAATATTGCAGCCTGTGCTTTTTGTTTGTAGCCCGGTGTTGGATTTATTGTCATGTCAACGACGGCAACATCAGCTACATCAATGTCTTTTTGCAATACCAATGCTTCACCTAGTTGTGGCAACCACGCTTTACTGCGAACAAAGTCAGTATGCTTATGATTGTTAGGTAAAACAGCAGCTAGCTCACCTGCTATTGCATCAATGTCTTGCTGGTTATAATTTCCGTAACTAAATACACGTAAATCATTATTTGCTAATGTGCTTTGTTTTAACTCATTAAAGTCTGTTAAGGTAAGCGAATCTGCCGTTTTAATAAGCTCATCTGTGTCAAAGCTGCCAGTACGAATTAATTTTGAATATTCACCAAAAGCTTGTGCATATGGAAACTGCTTTTGTTCATTTAATAAATCTCGCTTAAAACGGTCAATAGCTTGGTTGAAAGCTTGCGCTGTAATATCACTATTTAGACCACTTAATGCTTGTTTTAGAAGAACATTTTGTTTATCCGTAAAACCACTCATCGATAAAACAAGTCCGTTGCTTGGCACAAGACTCACACTCATACCCGCGACAGCTGCTTCAGTGCTTAGCTGGCTTTGTTGAATATTGTACAAATCAGCCCAAACAGAATACAAAACTTCCGCCTTAATATCGCTCAAACCAGATTCTGTATTTATGTACACTTCAACCAAACCTTTTGGTTGTTCTGCAAATTTTTGACTTGCTTGACGCCATACTTTTACACCATTTTTATCGTAAGCCAGCTCAGGGTGTTTTTGCTCTTTAAATGCATGCGTTTTGATTGCAAAACTTTCTGGTAATAAATTATTAACGCTTGGTAGTACAAGCTTAAACTCACTTGGTTTTTTCCAGCTGGCGATCTCTTGTTCGCCAATATCACTAATACGATATTTACCATCGTAAAAATGTAGCTTCGAATCTGTTTCTTCTTGCTGTGAAATATACCAAATTCGAAGCGTATCGGCATTTAACTGCTCTAGTACTTTATTTACCGCATTAGCATCAAACTTCGCATAATGATAAGGCGCATTAATCGCGTGATTTAAAGGATAATCTTGCATGCTTTGCGTTAGTGCACTGACATAATTAAACTCATCACCTTTTTCTAAAAACTTAAACTGGTTACTGAGTGATGTGCGAATTTCATTAAAGTATTTACTGTCTACGCCTTCACGTTTAATTAAATCGATGTATTGCATGATTGTTGCGACAATCATTTCGCGATTTTTCATGCCTTCATCTGTCAGCTCTACATTTACATTTAATGACCCGTAGTTACCATACTGATTAGGTGTTGATGAAGCTGAAAGCTGAGATACCCAACCTTTGTCGCGAAGCAGTTGCGCTGGGCTACCTGGCATTTCGTTACTTAGTAAATAAGCTACAAAGCGGTTTGGTTTAACTGCAAACTCACTGTTATTATTAGCAATAGTAAAATCAAGTTGTAGCTGTTTTACATCTTCATTTGGCGCATAAAACACACGTTTACCGCCTGCGTTATCAAAATCAAGTTTTGTTGTTACTGTTGGTTTGTCGATGTTTTTATTTTCTATATCAGCAAAGTATTTTTGTGCTTTTTGCTCCATTTCACTTATCGTTAAATTTGAAATAAGCGCAACTTTCATAATATTTGCAGAGTAATATTTATTATAAAAATCAACTGTTTCTTTATGAAGCGAGCCCCCTTCTTTGTCGCCTAATGTTTCTAAGTTACCAATTAAAAAACGATTAGCTGGGTGTTCACCCATCATTTTACGGGCTAATTTAAACTGCCCAAAGAAGTCCATTTCGCGGCGCATTGACCACTCAGCATTTACTGCATTTTTTTCTTTATCTGTGTACTCAGGGTATAACTTAGGTGTTTTAAAAAAATCAGCAAAACGATCTAGCCCTTCATCAAACGCATCGTTATTAACTTTAAACATGTAATTCGTAATATCAAGCCATGTATACGCATTGTGCGCACCACCATTCTTGGTCATAAAATCAGAATACCCTTTGGTATCAGGGTAGCGTTCAGTGCCTAAAAACAACATATGCTCTAAATAGTGTGCCATTCCCTGTTGCGACATAGGATCGTGCAACAAGCCAACACCGACACTCAGTGAAGCTGCTGATTTTTCTGCGCTTGGGTCTGAAACTAAAATAACTTCAATATCGTTAGCTAGCTTAAGGGTTTTGTATTGACGATTATCATTCGGGCTAACAACTAGAGTGTCTGATAATAAAGCAGCCTGTGGTGCTTGAGAGATAGGAGACGTATTCGAGCAACCGCTTAAAACAGCAAGTGCTATGGCGCTAAAGCCAATAATTTTTTTCATTTTTTTTCCATTTTAAGATAACAAAAATAAATAGCTAATTTAATATGTTTAAGGTCTAAGGCTGATAATGCCTCTGGTAATCGCCTTTTAAACGACTGTAGTCACAGTCAAATGCAGACGTAATACTTAAATCTATGTGTTTAAATTAACATTATCACCTAACAACAAGCCACTAAATACCATATAGTTATGTAACATATTGTAAAAATGAATACGACGGTGTGATGAAGGGATAATTTGGGCTCAAAAAATACATTACTGCTCTATAGCTATTCTTTAGAGACGGAATGGTAGAAAATATTAGTAAGGATCCTCGTAAACATACAATACAAGTTTTATGAGCGACTTTAAAGTCGCTCATAAATATTTACTTAACCCACTTAAACCTAGGTAATACAAGTAAGAAGGCACCTAAAATCCACGCCAGACTACCACTTGAACTGCTATTTGAAGACGATGTGTCCTTTTTAATTAAGGTATTCACTACAGCTGTTAAACCTTGTGATGAATCAGGATCATCATTTACAATTGATATACTTTCAATAGATACCAAATTGGCATTACTCATGGTTGCATCACTGCTTGAGCATTGCGCAGCAGTATAATTAACAACAGGCATTTCTTTACAATGAACCAACGCAGCAATTTTATCAAGCGTCACTTGACTTGCCGCAGTAATTTGCCCAAACACTGTAAAACCACCATTTTGAGTATCTAGTTTTGGGCTACCTGCGCTGTTGTCAGCCATATTAAAAAACCACTGGCTTGTCGCACTATTTGCATTACCTGACTTTTTGGCCATCGCAATAGTGCCTTTAACATTTGAAAACACAGGCTCATTCACAACGGCTGGTTTAACGGTAATTGGGTCTAGTGAATCAGAAAAAGTAAATCCCCCCCCTTGAATTACAAAGTCATTTATTGAACGGTGGATCACCGTTTGATTATACGAACCATCATTAATATAACTTAAAAAATTACTCACTGTTTTAGGGGTTTGCTTATCAAATAAATTGATTTCGATAACACCTTGGCTAGTTTTCATTTCTACAAGAGTTGCAGTACTTGTAAAACTAGCTGTAGCCAATAATGAGCCAATTAAAATTTTTTTCATGTTGTATTCCTGTTTTTATATTTATTTAGGAGAGTGCTTCATGGGCAGGATAATATCAGCCACTTTAAAAATCGATCTAAAAGCGATAATTAATACAAATCATACCGCATTGATAACAACTTAGTTACATTAATATGCTTTTTAGTTATACAAAGTCCTTAATATAAAACTAAATCATCTTTCCCAGTTCAGTACATTTGTTAATATCAATAAAAATAACAAACCACAGAAAATACCCATGTCTGATACAAACCACACAATTTGTGACTTCGGTTCACATAAAGGCCAAGCTTACACAAAGTTACCCGCAAGCTTTTTAACATGGATGATAGCGGCTAAACATAACAAAGCAGAAATCGCGAGCAAAGAATTGAAACGAAGAGAGCGTGCTGCCACTAATTGTAATTAAACGAAAAAATAAATAACTACGTTTTTTTAGCATAAAACTAGTTTAAACTACCCACCTAATAAATTAAGTAGGCCTTAATCCATAGGTGTTTTATGCGTATAATTATTTTTTTCACGTTTATTTTAAGTGTACTTGGCTGTACATCTTTAACTTTAGATCCTGTATCAAGCAATTCTTCTACTGAATATTTAACAATACTTCATACTAATGATAACCATGGTCGCTTTTGGCATAATGAGAAAGGTGAGTATGGAATGGCGGCCCGTAAAACGCTTATCGACTCATTACGTAATGATGCACAAAAACAAGGCCATGCCGTATTACTGCTATCAGGCGGTGACATAAATACCGGCATACCTGAGTCTGACTTACAAAAAGCAGAGCCCGACTTTAAAGGAATGGCGTTAATTGGTTACGATGCAATGGCACTAGGTAATCACGAATTCGATAATCCTATCGTTATATTAAAACAGCAGCAAAAATGGGTTAATTTCCCCTTCCTATCTGCAAACATTTTTGAAAAATCGACTGGTGAACATGCGTTCGACAGTTATAAAATATTTAAAAAAAATGGATTAACCATCGCTGTGATTGGCCTCACAACAACAGACACAGCCAAAATAGGTAACCCGCAGTACATTGGGCATTTAGAATTTAAAGATCCAGTAGAAATAACAGCGGCCTTAGCAAAAAAAATTAAAGCGCAATACAATCCAGACATCACTATTGCACTTACCCATATGGGCCATTACATAGATGCCCAATTTGGTATTAATGCGCCTGGCGATGTAACGCTAGCTCGCTCATTGCCTGCCAATACTCTTGATATGATAATAGGTGGGCACTCTCAAGAGCCTATTTGTATGGCAGGTAAAAATATCAACGACGATAATTTTAAGCCAGGTCTTGCCTGTAAACCTGATCAACAAAATGGTACGTACATAATGCAAGCCCATGAATGGGGTAAGTATGTTGGCAAAGCTGAGTTTAAACTTGAAAATGGTAAATTAACATTACTTGACTACAAACTTATGCCAGTTAATTTATATACTGATAAAGTACAAGCTGATGGCTCTACCAAAGCAGTATTAGCAAACGAGTACATTAAACCAGACTCAAAACTTGAATCTTTTTTAGCGGTATATCAAGCTAAAGGCGCTAAACAAATTGAAGGTAAAATAGGCGATGTTGATGCTCGTTTAGAAGGCGACAGAAACAAAGTACGCTATCAACAAACTAACCTAGCACGGGTAATCATTCAGGCACAAATGAATACGGTAGGTGCTGATTTTGGATTAATAAGTGGTGGTGGTATTCGCAGCTCAATTGAAGCTGGGGAAGTAAGTTATAAAGACATTTTAAAAGTGCACCCTTTCAAAAACCGTATCACTTATATGGATTGGCAAGGCAGCGACTTATGGAATTATCTAAATGTAGTAACAGCCTTTCCGGCTGATTCTGGCGCTTATTTACAATATCATAAACTATCGTTTGAACGTAAAAATGGGCAACTAATTAAGGTCTCCATTAATGGGCAACCGTTGGACAAAAATAAAATTTATCGCATGAGTCTTAATAGTTACAATGCATCTGGCGGCGATGGATACCCAACGATTACTAAATTGCAAGGCTATGTAAGTACCGATGAAACCGATGCACAAGCACTTAAAAACTTTATTTCTCAAAATAGCCCTATAAAGGTAACTGAGTATTCACCAAAATAAAGGTATGAATTGCTAAATAATCTGAGTTCAGGTTAAATGCCAAGCTGTTTAAGCAAAAAATCTTAGATTGGAAAATCACTCTCTCACGTTATTAAAACTTTACCGACGTTAGAGAGTGATTTTATGCGTTTAATAGCCCAAACACGTATACAGCTTGTTGGACTTGCTTACTTTCCTATAATTTCAATATGCCCCTTATCTATATTGACTAAACCATAACTATGTAATCGTGAACGTGAACCCTCACCATAGGCCTTTGGTGGATAATAAATATCTTTTTGATCAGGATAGTCATTCAGCACTTCATCAAGTGCAGCGCGAATTTCACTTAATGTTTTTTCAAGGCTGCTATTAAAATTAGGTCGCTTTCTTACTGTGTGTCCTAATTCAACTAACCGATGAAAATACTTATTTGCCAACTCAACAAGCTCATCTGGCACATTTTTATTTTGATTAAGGACGCTATCACTATTGCGTTCGCAAAATTCAACAAGAGCCAAATAAAAACATAAAGGCTTATTAGCTAAGGACGTCTGCAAGTCAATGGCATAGGAACTAGAGAGGGTTTTACTGTTAAGGTCAATAATAAGTGAAAGCGGCGCGTGCTCGAAAGCGTTGCTGCTTAAATTTGGATGCTTTGTATTGTGACTACTTTGAACCAAAATCAATTTGAGCCACATACTCAAGCATATACTCAATACAAAAAGTATTGTAAATACAATAAAGTGGCGTACTGCTATCACTTTATTTTGTGTATTAAATATAAGTAGAACATGCCCATTATTAGCGCGTAAATAATTAACGCTCTCATCTAGCGCTAATTTAACCGTTGATTCACTCGCGGGGGTTATATTTTTAAGTGTTACATTGTTATTAGGTAGCAGACCATTTAACTTTTTAATGTAGTCGTCAATGGCTTCTTTATTACCCACATGTTTCAATAATTTATTAGATAAATCCAGAAGTGGTAAATCAAGTGCAACCTGCTTCTCTATTTCATTGATTCTTAGCTTAACTACATCTTGCTGCTTTTGCTTAGCGGAAATATAAAACACGCTGGAAAACATAGAAAACAAGATCAGGGTAAAAACCGGTATAGTCAATTTACTCATCATCCAACTCACCTTTAAAGCTGACGTTTTTAGTCTCGCAGTTCCAGTATGCCTCAACGTCTTGATAATAATGTAGCGCCTGATCTTTAGACATTGCCAATAAGTGTGTTTGAACACTACACAAGAGATCAGTATTTTGTTGCTGCATTTTTAAATACCAACGTGTTCCAGAGACATTATTGCTTAATGGAGTAATGTAGTTTTTTGAAAAACGCTGCGCGTCACTTTCTTTCCAAAACGAAGCAATAATATCTACTTGCCCATTAGCCAGTAAATCGCGGAGCTCGTTGTGCGAACGAGCATACGTAACATCTAAATTGGCTAAGTTAATATCTAATTCTTTAAATGTTTGTTTCGGTAAAATATGCCCAGATCGACTTGTAGGATAATCAAGTAAACCAACTCGCTTATCTAAAAAATACTCTTTTGTTAGACGCGGTTTTTCCCTCGATGAAATAAAAAATGCCGTGTAATCAGCAAACCCAACAACTGGCTGATAGTTATAAGTAGATTCAGCCTTAAACGCGGCCATTATATTATTCTTTGCTAAAATTAAATCTGCAATTCCCTTTCCTACAAACTCAAAACTATCTGCGGTTCTGTAACCCCAGTAACCTATTACTGAGCCGTATTGTTTAGCCACAACGTTATCAGAACACAAGTTTTGTGTTAACGATTTTGCTATTTTTTTTGATTGTGTAAAAACTATCAGTTGACCATTATTACTTGTCGCCGTTGTTTTGCATTCGGTTGAGGTTTCAATCATTACCGGAAAATGTAAGTCATCGTTGTCAACAATAAATTGACCGCATATCCATGTAATGACCAGTAATAGAAACAAAAATGTCACAATTGAAGTTTTTTGCAACATGACTTTTTTTAAATTCAACGAAGTGTTACTCAAAATTAAGTTGTATAACGCATTTGAACAACTTTACTTACTTATTACAACAAGTAATTTTACCCATTAAATCTAAGGCATTGAATTTAAAGGGTTATGAATGAGAAATTATGAATTTTATTGAGTCCTTCCTATTAACGTTAAAAATGCGGACAATTGACCGCATTAACTTGTAGCAACGACATGAAGCATTCATTTAGGAAGTTCTAATGCATAGCAATTTAAAATACTCGATATCTTCAGCACTGTTAATTAGTGCAATTTTCACAAGCACTGATTCATATGCTTGGGGCCAAAATGGTCATCGTATTATAGGAAAACTTGCAGAGTCTCACATAAGCGAAACAACTAAAGCAGCCATACTTCCTTATCTTGATGGTGAATCGTTAGCACAAATATCTACATGGCCTGATGAAATGCGCTCTGCCCCTGGCGAGTTTTGGCAAAAAAAATCTTCTCGTTGGCATTACATTAACGCAGCGCCAAATAAAGCGTTGAGCCTAAACCATGCACATACGCATGCTAAAGAGTCTGTTAGTAATATTCTTGAAGGCATCCACTATTCAATGCAAACATTGACTGACGCGAAGAGCTCACTTGATGCAAAGCAATTTAGTTTACGTTTTTTAGTGCACTTGGTCGGTGATAGTCATCAGCCATTTCATGCTGGCAGAAGCGAAGACAGAGGTGGTAATAAAATTAAAGTTTCTTTTTTTAGAGAAGAAACAAACCTTCATAGTCTTTGGGATACAAAGTTAATCGAAAATCAAAACCTATCGTATACCGAGTTTGCACAATTTATAGATACCAACAATAGCGAATTAATTGCTGACTATTTACAAAGTTCGCCAACAGCTTGGCTTGAAGAATCACGTAATTTAGCAAATAAAATCTACAAATCAACGAATGAAGAAATTGGCTACAGCTACATATACAACAACACACCGATAGTAAAAACGCGTTTACAACAAGCTGGCATTCGCTTAGCTGGATTACTCAATACTCTATTTGATCCGTCAGCCAAAGAGTTAGAAACAGCACTTAAAATGAATACTGATCAACAAACTGCAAATTAAACTTAAATAACCTACACACGGGAAATCAATATTATGACTAAGCTTCGCCTTTCGAAATTAACTGGAGCCGTAATTTTAGCTCTAGGTGTTTCTACAAGCGCAATGGCTGCTGACACTTCATCTGCAATGCGTGGTAAAATTACAACGCCTTCAGGTGGCAGTGCTGCAAACGTTAAAATTAAAGTTGTTCACCAACCTACTGGTACTATTAGTGAGCTAACAACTAACGAAAGCGGTACGTTTATCGCGAATGGTTTACGTGTAGGTGGTCCATACACGGTAATCATCGATTCTGACACATTCAATGATACTACAGTTGAAAATATCTTCTTAAACCTTGGTGAAACATACCGTTTAAGTTCACAACTGGCGCCATTAAATATTGAAAAGATTGAAGTGTCTGGTTATAAAATAGTTCAGCAATCAGGCGGTTCTAGCAGTACTTTTGGTGCTGACACAATTGAGAATATGCCAAGTTTTAACCGTGATATTAAAGATATTGCGCGCTTAAACCCATTAGCAAGCATCAACGGTAACGGTGAACTAACGTTTGCTGGTAGTAACCCACGTACAAACGGTTTAACTGTTGATGGTATTGGTCAAAATGATGATTTTGGTCTGAATTTTGGCGGTTACCCAACATCTCAGCCTCCTGTAGCACTTGATGCGATTGAGCAAGTATCTGTCGATGTATCGCCATTTTCTGCATCTAAAGGTAACTTTGGTGGCGGCACAATTAACGCTGTAACAAAAAGTGGTACTAACGAATTTAAGTTTTCAGGCTTTTACGAGATTTCAACACCAGAACTTGCAGGCGATCTTAAAAGCATTCGTGAAGAAGATGACTTGGATGAATTAGGTCACAAAACGTACTCAACAAATAAAGTTGAACCAATTAAAACTGAAGAAAGGTTTGGCTTTAATGTTGGTGGCGCAGCTATTAAAGATGAATTATTTTATTTTGTGAATTACGCTGAGTGGTCAGAAGAAAAAGATTTAGATTATGGCTTTGAAGGCTCAGGTGCTGCAAATGAGTTTAATACGTCTGAAGCTAACTATAACCGCTTTATTTCTATTTTAAATAATGAATACGGGTTAACTGATTCATTAGCAGGCGCACCTGAAAATACAAATAAAAATCTATTAGTTAAATTGAGTTGGAATGCAAGTGATGATCATCGTTTAGACTTTACTTACCAATGGCAGGATGATCAAGACGAGCGTAATTCTAGCAATGGTGGTAACTCTATAGTGTTACGATCAAATACTTATGCTTATGTTACTAAATTTAATAATTTTGCAACTAAACTTTATTCTGATTGGAACGAAGATTTTTCAACTGAAATTGGTATTTCTTACAAAGATGTTAGCTCTGATAGTGCAACTCGTTCTAACTTAGGTAGTATTTCTGTAGATGAAGATGGCCGAAATGGACCTTCTTATAGCTTTGGTACGGATCAATACCGTCATGCAAATCGCTCTGAAACACAAAATCTAACATTTACATTAGATGCTACATATTTAATGGATGAGCACGAAATAAACTTTGGAGCTCAGTACGAGTCACTTCGTTTGTATAATTTATTTGCTCAAAACTCGCTAGGCTCATGGAAATTCGATAGCTTAGAAAAATTCGAAAATCGTGAAGTTGGTTCATATGATTTCTCTTACCAAAATGCTTATACAAATAACTCTGCTGATACAGCATACGACGTTAGACGTAACCAACTAGCATTGTATATTGAAGATACTTTTTATGTAGGTGATGACTTAGAAGTTACTGCCGGTGTTCGTTATGAGCGCCTTTCTTCAGATGACAAACCAACGCTAAATGAGAGTTTTGCTAGCACTTATGGATTTACCAACCAAGAAAATCTTGATGGTTTAGATATTATCCTGCCACGCGTTGGATTTAAATACTATGCAACTGAAGCACTTACCATTAATGGTGGTATTGGTCGTTTCCAAGGTGGTATTCCTAATGTTTGGTATAATAACTCATTCCAAAGTGATGGTATAACCTTAGTATCGGCTCCTAATAATGTAATAAATGATTATTATGCAAATAATCCTGCAGATATCACTAAAGTACCTGATGAAATTAAGAATTCATTAAACCAAGGTGCTGGTAGCGTAGCTTATATCGATCCTAATTTTAAACTACCTTCAAGTATTCGTACCCAAATTGGTTTTGAGTATGATTTTGATTCTGAGTTATTAGGCGACGGCTTTAAATGGCAAGCTGAGATTGCTTACCATAAAAAAGAAAATGAAGCCGTATGGCATAATTCATCTATTAACCCAGTAGGTGTTGCTGCTGATGGTGAGCGCGTGATAAACCAAACTATATACAGTGGTTCTTTAAGAGATAATGCTGATATAGAGATGACTAATTCATCAGATGATGGGCGCTCAATCATTATTTCAACTGGTATTGCTAAAGAATGGGATAATGGCTTGTTTGTATCAGCAAGTTATGCGCACCAAGATGTGACTGAATCATCAGCTGGCTCTGCATCTCAAGCCGAAGGGAACTATAAGCACAATATTACTGTAAACCGCAATCAAGATATTGCTGCGCGCGGCTTTTATGAAGTTGAACACAGTTTTAAAATTAATTTAGCATATAACACTGAGTTCATTGAAGGATATGCAACTAAATTCAACGTTTACTTTGAGCGCCGCTCTGGTCGCCCATTTAGTTACACAATGAATATGCATAAAGATGGTGATTTAGGCGATACAAGTACTTTCTTCTCGAATGGTGCTTACTTACCATATATTCCTACAGGTGCAGACGATGCAAATGTAAACTGGGATGAGTCTAAAATGACGTGGGCTGAACTAGAGCCGTTATTAGAGCGTGCCGGTATATCTCAACGCGGAGGTATTTTAGGTAAAAATACCGCGACTCAACCTTGGGTTACTACAATGGATGTGAGTATTAAGCAAGAAATACCTGGTTTTGCTAAAGGTCATAGTGGCGAGGTGTATCTGATGATAGATAATTTCGCAAACCTGCTAAATAGCGATTGGGGTATAGAGGAACGCCTAAGCTACTCTAACCAAACTATTTATGACTTTGGTGGATTAGATGACCAAGGTAGATACAAGATAGACAATAGCTTCCGAGGTGCCGACGTTCGTAATTACTCACGCATTAGTTCTTCGTCTGCTTGGCAGGCTAAAATTGGCGTAAGCTATAAGTTTTAAGCTATAACTTTAGGCACATAATAAGCCTTAACTAAGTTATATTAAAAACCCACTACAACTTTGTAGTGGGTTTTTTTATACCTCAAATTTTCATTTCATATATTTGTCATAAAACCCGCGTAGTATATTTTTTTGCTAAATGTTATCGCACAAAAGCTGTAAATAGTTATAAGCATAACCGCTTATTAAAAAAATATTACAGTTGTATTTTATTTGTAACGAACAAATGAAGTACAATAGCCAAGATGTTTAGAAAATTTAGCGCTTCGCTTTGTTCGCTAAAGCATCAAATATAAAAATATAAAAATTTAATTACTAACTACACGGGAAAATTAAATGAAAACTCAACTTCGCAAAACAGCTCTTTCACTTGCCATTGCGGCATGTGTTGGTGTAAGTGGTGCTGCAATTGCTAACGAAACAACCTCTGCAATTAAAGGTCAGATCACAGGTCCTAATGGTAATCCAGCTGCAGGAACAAAAGTAACAATTTTACATGTGCCTTCTGGATCAGTAAAAACAACGGAAGCAAATGATGCGGGTTATTTTACAGCTAAAGGCCTTCGTGTTGGTGGCCCTTATAAAGTCGTTGTAGATTCAGATGTATACGCAGACCAAGAGTTTAATAACATCATATTAAACATTGGTAACGATTACCCAGTAAACGTTTCTCTTGAGTCACAATCAAGTATGGAACAAATTGTCGTTACGGGTGCTCCAATTAGCTCTATGTCTGGTGGAACTGGTCCTGCGTCTACTTTTACGCTAACGGATCTTGAAAACCAACCAGCTATCAACCGTGATTTAAAAGACATCATCCGTATTGACCCACGTATCACAATTGATGATAGCCGTGGTTCAATCAACTGTGGTGGTGGTAACCCACGTTACAACAGCTTAACGCTTGACGGCGTTCGCATGAACGATAACTTCGGTTTAAGCTCAAACGGTTACCCTACTATCCGTGCCCCTTTCTCTTTCGACTCTATTGAACAAGTTTCAGCTGAGCTAGCCCCTTTTGACGTTCAATACGGTGGCTTTACATCGTGTAACATCAACGCTGTAACTAAATCTGGTGGCAACGACGTTCACGGTGGTGTTTTCTTCGATTACACAAGCGATTCAATGAAAGGCGACGAAATTGAAGGTGATGAAGTTGATAACGGTAACTACACTGAAAAACGTTACGGCTTTAACGTAGGTCTTCCACTAATTGAAGATAAACTATTTTTATTCACTTCTTACGAGAAACTTGAAGGTGTTCGTCAGTTTAACTACGACGGTTTAAACACTGGCAGCGTAACAGCTGAAGATATTACGCGCATCACTAACATCGCTCAATCTGTATATGGTTACGATGTTGGCGGTATGCCATCTAGCATGCCTGTTGAAGATGAAAAAATCTTAGTAAAACTAGATTGGAACATCAACGAAGATCACCGTGCAAACTTAATTTATAACTACAACGACGGTAATACAATTTCTCAGTCTGATACTGGTTCTAGCCGTGTTTCTTTATCAAACCACTTCTATGATCAAAGTGCTGAGTTTACGTCGATTATTGGTTCTGTATATTCTGATTGGTCAGACGATTTTTCTACTGAAGTTCGTTTAGGTAAATCAGAGCTAGATGCCACTGTTCAGTCATTAGATGCTGCAAGTAGTTTTGGTGAAATGCAAATTCGTACTGATAATGGCGGCACTGTATTCATTGGCCCAGATGATTCTCGTCAATCAAACGATTTAGACTACGACACAACTACATTTAAAGTGGCTGGTACTTACTACTTAGACCAACACACTATTACTGCTGGCTATGAATATGAAAATCTAAGCGTTTTCAACTTGTTTGTGCAGCACACTGAAGGTGAATACCGTTTTGGTTCAATCGATGAGTTTGAAGCAGGTATAGCCGACCGTATCTACTACAACAACTCAGCTGGAACAAACGATCCAACTGATTCGGGTGCTAGTTTTGAGTATGCTCAACACACGTTTTATGTACAAGATGAATACGCATTTACTGACTTAGATGCAACAATTCAGTTTGGTTTACGTTATGACAAATACACAAGCGATGACGTTCCTAACTTTAACCAAAACTTCACTAGCCGTTATGGTTATAGCAACCAGTCTACATTTGATGGTATTGACTTACTGCAACCACGTGTTGGTTTCCAATGGTATGCAACTGACGAACTTGAAGTACGTGCTGGCCTAGGCTTGTTCTCTGGTGGTAACCCGAACGTATGGCTGTCTAACTCATACTCAAATGACGGTATTACACAAATCGCTACAAGAGAACGTCAATTAAGTAATTATGATTCTGATTCAAGAACTATTGACTTATTTAACACTCCTAACGTGAATGGTGGAACTCCTGGCTTTGAAGTTCCACAAGAACTTTATGATATTATTGGTGCTACAGAAATAGGTTCTGGTGATGGTACAGTTAATGCTGTAGACCCAGATTTCGAAATTCCTTCAGAGTGGAAATACTCACTTGGTGCTACATACACAACTGAAGACGAATATGTAATTTCTGTTGACTACTTATACTCTAAGAAGAAAGATGCTGCTGTAATGCGTGACATTTCACTTCAAGATAGCGCTGAAACTACGTTTGATGGTCGCCCTATTTATGAAAGAATCGATGGTCGCGGTGGTGATTTACTTCTTACTAACGTAAGTGGTAACAGTGGTGATTCTTCAGTTATTTCTGCTGCAATCAGCAAAATGTACGACAACGGCATTAATTTTAGCTTTGGTTATGCATACACAGACGCAGACGATGTAAACCCAATGACTAGCTCTACAGCCGGTTCTAACTACGGTAACATCGCGCTTTCTAACCCAGGTAATCCTGGTGTTGCATCTTCAGATTATGAAATTCCGCATCGTTTTACTATGACGCTTGGTTACAAGCATGAGTTTGTAGACGGCTTTGAAACACGCTTTAACCTTTACGGTGAAGCATATAAAGGCTTACCTTACAGCTTTACGTTTGACGAAAGCGATGGTGTTTGGGGTGATGAAAGCTGGAATGGTAGCCGTCAATTACTTTACGTTCCACTTGAAAACGATCCAAACGTTGTTTACAACATGTCGGCTGATGAAATCAATGAATTCAATGACTTTATTGCTTCTGAAGGACTTAAACGCGGTGAAATCGCTAGTCGCAACCAACAGAATTCAGATTGGTTTGTTAAGTTTAACTTTAAGATTACACAAGAACTACCAGGCTTTATGGAAGGTCACAAAGGTGAAGCATTCTTTGTAATCGACAACCTTACAAACATGTTAAATGATGACTGGGGCGTACTTAAGAAAGGTCCTTTCGTAGGCGCTAGCATGATCAAAACATCACTAGATGATCAAGGTCGTTACGTTTACTCAGGCTTTAACGGTAATAACGCAAATACGTCAGTACAAACTGATGCATCTGTATGGCAAATGCGTGTAGGTGTTCGTTACACTTTCTAATTTAATAATTTAAATTAGTTACTATTAAAAAAGCCCACTTTGTGGGCTTTTTTATGCCTTTAATGTGTTATTCAACTTATCAAAAACGCTCATTAATACTTCATATTCCTCCCTACTTAATGAATTTAATAATTTTTTTTCCCACGCGAGCGCATCGGGGGCTATTTGTTGATATATTTCTTGCCCTGCTTCACTGAGCATAAGTAGTACGGCCCGCTTATCATTCTCATTCAATTGACTACGAATTAAGCCTTTATCTATCAATACTTTTACAGCACGTGATAACGTCGATTTATCCATATTTGCTTGGAGGCATAAATCCTTTGCATTGCTTTGCCCATACTGCGCTAAATTAGCAAGTATTCGCCACTGAGGAATAGTTAAACCGTATTTAGTTTGATAAACCTCGGCAAAGTCGTTACTTACACGCGTTGCGATATTAGTCAATTGATAAGGTAAAAACGTTGCTAAATCTATTTGCATTTCAGGTATTCCAGCTCTGTAAGCTTTACTTATCTGTTCATTTTTATTTACACATATGCACGTTAGCACATTTGATATTAGTCTCACTTGAGAGTATCTTACCTTAAATAATAAAAACATAAAACCAACCTTCTCTCACAGGAATCAGTAATGGCCACACAATTAAGTTATATGACAGGTTTTGGGAATGAATTTGAAACACAAGCGCTGCCCGGTGCATTGCCAATAGGTCAATTTAGTCCACAAAAAGTTAAATACGATTTATACACTGAGCAATTTAGTTCAACGGCCTTCACTGCTCCGCGTGCTGCAAATCGTCGAACTTGGTTTTACCGAATTCGTCCGTCGGTGGTGCAAGGTGATTATCGTGCAATGGATAACGCTTTACTAAGAACAGCACCCATAACAGAAGCTGTAACACCACCAACAATGCTGCGCTGGAACCCAATTGATGTACCTTCTGCACCGACCGATTTTATAGACGGATTAGTAACAATGGCCGCGAACGGTAGCGCAAATGGACAATCGGGTATTGGCATTCATGTATATGTAGCCAATCAGTCAATGCAAGACCGCTACTTTTGTAATGCCGATGGCGAAATGTTATTTGTCCCGCAGCAAGGTGAGTTATTAATTCACACCGAGTGCGGTAAATTAGGCATTAAACCAGGTGAAATTGCTGTGATCCCACGAGGCATCAAATTCTCTGTTGACTTAATTGACGATACTGCGCGCGGCTATATTTGCGAAAATTATGGCCATGCATTAGAGCTTGCAGAGCGTGGCCCTGTTGGTGCCAATGGTTATGCCAACGACCGAGATTTTCAATACCCAGTGGCAGCCTATGAAGATAAAGAAGGTGACTTTGAACTGGTTTCTAAGTTCAATGGTAATTTATTTAGCTGCGAAATTAAGCACTCTCCTTTTGATGTAGTCGCATGGACAGGGAATAGTTCGCCGTATAAATACGATTTATCGCGTTTTAACGTCATGAATACGGTTAGTTTTGATCACCCCGACCCGTCTATATTTACGGTATTGACGTCGCCATCAGCCACTGAAGGCATGGCGAATGTTGATTTTGTTATTTTCCCGCCCCGTTGGATGGTCGCCGAAAATACATTTAGGCCGCCTTACTATCATCGCAATATTATGAGCGAGTTTATGGGCTTAATCGAAGGTGTATATGATGCAAAAGAGCACGGTTTTGTACCAGGTGGTGCGAGTTTACACAATTGTATGTCGCCGCATGGTCCTGAAGCCGATGTATTTGAAAAAGCATCTAATGCGGAACTGGTTCCACAAAAATACGAAAATACCCTAGCCTTTATGTTTGAGTCGCGCTATATCATTTCGCCGACAAAATACGCATTAGAAGGACAAGAACGCCAGCCAAATTACACTGACTGCTGGCGTACTATTAAAAAGCAATTTACAGGCTCACAGGATTAATTATGAAATTATACAGCTACTTTCGTTCATCAGCCGCGTACAGAGTCCGTATAGCGCTTAATTTAAAAGCAATCGATCATGAACTTGCGATTGTTAACCTTTTAAAGTCAGAGCAACTTGGCGACGACTATTTAAAAATGAATCCACAAGGCTTACTCCCTGCACTTGAAACCGATGACGGCGTATTAGCCCAATCGCTTGCGATACTTGAATGGCTTGATGAAACGTACCCTCAGTCGCCGTTAATTCCAGGAACTGCGTGGCAAAAAGCGCAAATAAGAAATTTAAGTTTTGCGATTGCCTGCGATATACACCCTGTTAATAATTTACGTGTCCTTAAATATCTATCAAATGAGCTAGGGGTAGATGATGAGTCTAAAAATAAATGGTATCGACACTGGATTGAGATAGGCTTTGAAAAAATAGAACTTATGCTAAACGAAAATGATGACTATTGCATTGGTGATCAACCAACGCTCGCGGATATATGCCTAGTCCCGCAAGTGTTTAATGCCATTCGTTTTAATGTTGATATGGCTGCTTATCCAAAAATTGCAGCCATTTACGCGCGTTGTAATAAATTGGCTGCATTTAATGATGCTGCTCCGCAAAATCAGCCCGATGCAAATTGAGCTAATTTAAAACTAACGTTGTAGCGCACTATGAATAACCGTAACGTGCTCAATTAAGTCTAAGCCCAGATCAGTTAAATAACCGCCATCTGGGCTATCTATAATCCCTTTTTCAAATAACCGTTGCGCTGCACTAAGTAAACTTGGCTCTGCATCTGAATGTAATTTAATTCCCTGCATTTTACTGTCGCGTGGAAATTTAGCCAATAGCGTAAACTCTTCTATCATTGTTTGGTTAAATTGCATGTGTTCACCTTTTTATTGTTTTGTGTTTTACTAAATGTGTTGTACTAAACTTACCCTAGCATGTTTTTTAGCTTTGTGTACTATTTTTAAACTCATGACAATTTAAGGTGCAAAATGCGTAATTTATTTATTCTATGTTTTTGTTTTACTTGCTTAACATTCACAATGCTAAGCCAAGCAAATACCATCAAAACACTCTCAGTTGTCGACGCTGATCAGTTTATAAATGCCGATACCCAATGTTGGTACGACAATAAACGCTACAGCGAAGGTGCATTAATACAAATTCACTCGTTCACTTTAATTTGTAGCGCTAAAACCCCGCAACATAATAATAGCCGACTGATTTGGCTCAAACTAGATAAGCAAGGGAATGCTATTTACCCAACTAAGCCGCAAACAATTACGGTGAATTAGCCTCTATGCACGAATTAAGCTACAATACGCACAGTTTAAATAAGTAGTATGGCTATGAATAATCAACCTAAAAACCCATTACATGGGGTAACATTAGAACAAATACTTGTTGAGTTAGAACAAAGACTTGGCTGGAGAACATTAGGTGAGCAAGTTAAAATCAAGTGTTTTACTGACGATCCTAGCATTAAATCTAGTTTGAAATTTTTGCGTAAAACACCATGGGCCCGAGACAAAGTAGAGGCCCTTTATATACATACAATAAATAATAGACCTATTCGCAGACCAAAAAGTGCGCCTAGAGAAACGTCAAATAAAGCCCCGGATACAACAGGGTTTGTTTGGCCTTCTATTAAAAAGTAAATGAGATAAAGATGCATAATTATATTATGCATCTTTATCTCGACATCCCTTTTTACACCTCTTTACAAATAACATTAAGTGATGCTGGTACGATAGTAATTACTAAGCGTTTAGCTGTTTTAGCCTCACCATCTAACACATACCTAATCTCATCCTCTGCAGTAATTTCAACTCTTTTAGCATTGGTATGATGCGAATTTATAGCTAAATGCGTCTGAGTAATACTGCTAAACATAAGCTCTGCAATACTCAAAACTGTTGTGAAATCATCTTTGTTGGGAGTTAACCAATTCACATCAAGCAAACCATCATTATGATTTGGTTGCCCCCCCCCTTGAGCGAGTAATGTAGTAAAAGGTGCCGCATTAGCGACAATAAAGCTATTAGTGCAAATTTCTTGAGGTTCATTGTCATCGAGTTTTACAGTAAGCGATTGTGACTTTTGCTCACCAAAAGCTTGAAAGAAACCATTTAGGTAAGCTAATTGCCCTGATTTATTTTTTGCTTCTCTGTCCGCTTTCTCAATCATGGATTGTTCAAATCCAATGCCCGCCAGTAACAATACCAATTCATCATTACAATATGCCGTATCCATTAAACTTGTTTGACCATCTATAATTAAATCGCAAGCTTGCTCTACAGGAATAAATTTAGAGCTGCTCCCCATTAATACATGCGCAAGTGCATTTGCTGTACCTAAAGGAATAATACCTAATTTACATTGTGTATTAACAAGCACACTGGCGACTTCTGCAACGGTTCCATCTCCGCCACAGGCAATAATAATATCAGGTTGCTCTTTTATGGCGTGCTTAGCTAAAGTTATGCCGTTGGTTTCTTTATTGGTGGTGAGTATTTTTAAATCATAATAGCTTGATAAGCGGGCAACAATTAAATGCTCCTTTTCTTGCCATAATTTAGTGCCCGATACCGGGTTTGCTATCAAAATAGCTTTATTCTTTATAACAAGTTCTCCATTTTTATGGCGTTTTGCTAAATGGCGCAATTGGTGTTTATTTAAATTTGCAGTTTCACGCGTTTCTTTGATCTGTGCGAGTATTTGATGCACATCCGCATTTTTATTCTGGCTGAGCAAGTAAGCTGCCATAACAAACACTGAACGCCCTCTGCCTAAAGCGCAATGCACCACGACTCGACGATTTTCTTTGATATGATGATGGATCCAATTAATAGCCTGATTAAGCTGCGAGTGCGTCGGTACGCTGTGATCAAGCACTGGGATATTCAAATACTTTATATTTTCCTGTGTTGAGCTCCATTCTAAGCCATCAAATTCACAGGTTACGTCTAAAATGGCTGTTATTCCATTACTCTTTAGTGTGTCTATATCCGATGGAAATAATCGACAGGCTAAAAATAAATTGTTATTAATTTGCTGAATAGGCGGTACTTTATCGTGCTTGCGAGCGTATGCATTATAAATTTGAACACCGAATAAAAAAGGGATAAAGGCCCAGCGAATATAAAAAGGAATGACACCACTTTCTCTTTTTCTAAATATTTTACCCGCATTAAATAGATAAGCAGCACTTACCAGCAGAAGTGATAAAGCAGTCCAATAAAATACCAGTGAAAAGTAAACGGAGTTAACCTCCCAACCAATAAAAATAAACAGTAATGCTAATACTAAATAACTTATTGCAGCCCACATAGTTTCTCCTTTTATGTATTATTAGTTAACCTGACCGCTGGATAATAAATCTATCTCGAGCCGCTATTTTCAGCGCTAACTGCGTTGAATTTACTTGCAATAGGCCCGCTATTGATGCGTAAATTCGCCTTGTTTTCACTGAAAATCTCTGGCTAGAGAGAATAAATTTAAATATCACAATGATTCAATACGTTAGTAAATCTCTTAACCAGAGTTCAGGTTAGTTAAATCCTACTGTTCTGTAGCAAATTACGCACCATCTAATTTATTTATAAATTATAGTATACCAATTCGCTTAATTAAGTGATCTATTTTGAGGCTATGAAATCGTGTCGATAAAAAGGAAAAAATTATTACTTAGTTGTTTTTTATAAGGATTTTTATGTGGTTAGCGTGAGATTTCATCTCTCAAATTGGGTGATTATTATTGCGGATAGGTACTCGTTCATTAAGTTTAAACAAATAAACGATGATTAAATTCTATTTTAAAATCTGCCAAATTTACGTGCTTATCAGTCATAAATTCATATAACGCGATTTACTGAAATTCGTTCATGGGAGGAAAAAGCTAACAATGCGTTAGCTTTTTATGAGGAAGAGTCACGCTACATAGTTGATGCCTTGCCTAATACCAAATAGTCTACTGCAAATTTAACTTCTAAAGATAAACAGGCCCTAAACTAATGTGATTCAAATGGCATTAGCAATGTTTTCATTGCTGGGCGAAGTGCGATTAAAACGGTTTCTTCTGTTAATTCGGGATAAAGTACTTTTCTCAGTAATAACCCCGCCATAACAGAGAAAATAACATTAATGCGGCTTTCTAACTCCACTTCATCAATATCTTTAATTACACTACGTTCACTTGTCAGTAGCTGGCGCATTTTATTACGTGCCTGAGTGTCTGCATCACGTAATAAAGTAGCGACCTTGTTGTTTCTCCCTGCCTCCGCGAGCATTTCTAAGTCAACCGCACAGGCACCTGTATCAGTATCCATATGCCTTTGCACACCTATATTTAAACCATTAAGTAGTACTGTTAGTGTGTCTTGCGGCTGTCCTTCAAAACCCTCAAATATTGAAAACATTTCTTCCATGTCTTTTTCAATAATGCTTTCAATAATCGCTTCTTTGCTTTCAAAGTAATTATATATATGGCCCGCACTCATTCCCGCCATTCTTGATATTTCAGCCATGCCTGCAGCATGAAACCCCTTACGGCGAAAACAATCAGCCGCAGCAGTCAGTACTTGCTGACGGCGCGCCTCTGCGAGTGCTGGATCTGTGTGCCTTTTAGTTTTCATACGAAACTCCAATACCGAATCTACTGATCCGACAATAGATGTTTTAACAAACAGTTAAGTGCGCAATATGAACATAGTTAACTGAAAAATATAAACACCTATTTAAACCTTATACGCTATTAAACAGCTGCACATGAACTTAAGTGCAGCTGTTTATTCTACTGAGCTTGACTGATATTAAGGTGTTGCTCCCAACCGCCACCTACAACTTTGTATAAGCTTATTTGACTTGCAAGTAATGCTTGCTGTCCAACAATGTGCTGTTGCTGCGCGCTGTACCACGTTCTTTGTGCATCAAGTACTTGCAAATAACTGTCCGCACCGTTGTCATAGCGCGCTTGTGACAAATCAAACGTTGATTGACGGCTTTGCAGTAACATATCAAGCGCTGTTAACTGCTCTTGATAACCTTCTGTATCAGCTAATGCATCCGCTACTTCACGAAAAGCCTGTTGAATTTTTTGCTGGTAGGTAACCAATGCAATTTCTTGATCCGCTTTTGCCACATCTAATCGAGCCTGATTTCGGCCCATATTAAAAATTGGTAAGCTCACCGATGGTACAAAACTCCATGTTCCTGAGCCTGAATCAAATAAACCACTCAATTCACTAGACGCACTGCCTGCATTGGCCGTTAAACTAATACTCGGATAAAAAGCAGCCTTAGCCATCCCTATATTCGCATTTGCAGCTAATAACAGATGCTCAGCAGCTTTAATATCAGGGCGCTGCGTTAATAAGTCGGACGGTAATCCAACGGGTACTGATGGTAAACTTAAAAGTGAATGTAATGATTCACTTGGCAGTAAGTTATTCGCTACAGGTTTGCCTACAAGTAAATCCAGTGCATTTTTATCGCGTTTCAATAAACGTTTGTATGTTGCAATATCTACTTTTGCAGTCGCGACTGTACTTCTTAGTTGCTCAAGGGTAATTTTTGAAGCTGCACCCAAATCAAAGCTTTTTTGGGTCAGTGACAGTGACTCCTGCTGAGAACTTAGCGTTTCTTGGGCAAGTGCTAACAACTGTTGATCCGTGGCGTAATTTAGCCATGCATTAGCAAGTTCAGCCACCAGCGACACTTGTGTACTGTATTGACTAAGCTCAGTTGAGTATAAATTTTGCAATGCTTGCGCTGATTGATTACGCACTTTCCCCCAAATATCCAACTCGTACGATGTAATTCCTACCGTTGCGCTATATTGAGAGCTAATTGTCGGATTATTTCCACCCGATAAGTCAGCAGGCAAACGCTGGCGAGTCCCTGCGCCATTAAAATCCAGTGATGGGTACAGTGCAGAGTCTTCAATCTGATATAAACCACGCACGCGCTGCACATTAAGTACGGCTATTTGCATATCTTTATTATGCTCAAGACTTTGCGCGATTAGTGTT
This sequence comes from Pseudoalteromonas sp. SG45-5, assembly GCF_014164085.1. Lineage (NCBI taxonomy): Bacteria > Pseudomonadati > Pseudomonadota > Gammaproteobacteria > Alteromonadales > Pseudoalteromonadaceae > Pseudoalteromonas > Pseudoalteromonas sp. SG45-5. Next base: position 37,864 of record NZ_JACJEM010000043.1, read on the forward strand.
TGTAATTTTTCATCGCTAAAAAACTGCTGCCACTTTAAAGAAGTCACTTTTGCTTGCTCGGTATCCGATGCGTATGCATCGGGTACTGGTAACACTAATTTTGCTTGTTCGGGTGCAAGCTGACAACCATTTAAGATAACAACTGTAATTGCACTTAAACTCAATGTTTTAAGATTGACGTTCTTTAGTCTCATTCTGCATTCTCCTTTACAGCGCTATCTGCTTTGCGGGGAAATACACGGCGAACTAATACAAAAAACAACGGCACAAATACCACAACCAAAATTGATGAGGCAAGCGTGCCACCAATAATTGAAATCCCCAGTGCATTTTGTGCACCAGAGCCAGCGCTAGATGCAATAGCAAGCGGTATAACACCACAAATAAAGGCCATTGAGGTCATTAAAATTGGACGCAAACGAAGGCGTACAGCAGCAATTGCAGCGTCAACTAAACCAAGCCCTTCGTCCATCTGATGAATTGCAAACTCAACTATTAATATTGCATTTTTGGACGCCAGTCCTATGGTGGTTAATAAACCAACTTGTAAGTAAATATCATTGGATAACCCACCCGCTAAGGCCGCCATAATTGCCCCAAATATACCCAGTGGCACGATAAGCATTACTGCAAATGGTACAGACCAGCTTTCGTATAAAGCTGCTAAGCATAAAAATACAAACAACAAGGAAATACCATATAACATCGGCGCTTGCCCGCCACTTGAGCGCTCTTGAAAAGAAATACCTGACCACTCAGATGCAAAGCCATTTGGTAGCTTTTTCACTAAACGCTCCATTTCATCCATTGCTTGACCGGTACTGTAACCTGGCGCCGCACTCCCTTGGATTTCCATAGCAGAAAAACCATTGTAACGCTCTAAGCGCGGTGAACCATAAGACCAATATGAACTTGCGAAAGCTGAAAATGGCACCATGTCACCATTGTTATTACGTACATACCATTTATTCAAATCCTCAGGAACCATGCGTGCTTCAGCTTCACCTTGTAGGTATACTTTTTTAACGCGTCCACGGTCAATAAAGTCATTTACATAACTACTTCCCCACGCAGTAGAAAGCGTACTGTTTATATCACCTTGTGATAAGCCAAGTGCTTGCGCTTTTGCCAAGTCTATATCTAACTGTAGCTCTGGCATGTCTTCTTGTCCGTTTGGACGAACACCTGCCAAAATAGGACTTTGGCTAGCCAACCCTAATAATTGGTTACGAGCAGCCAGTAAGCCTTCATGACCCAGGCCCACACGGTCTTGTAAAAACAAATTAAATCCGTTAGCGGTACCAAGCTCAACAATCGCTGGCGGCGGAAATGCAAATACAAAGGCTTCTTTTATTGTAGAGAAGTAACCCATTGATTTTCCTGCAACTGCGTTGACCGATAAGTCGTCACGTTGGCGTTCATCCCAATGCTTTAAATTAACAAAGCCAAGTGCTGAGTTTTGTCCAGAGCCCGCAAAGCTAAAACCAATAACGCTAAAAATACCATTCACAGCTTCAGCTTGATCGTTTAGGTAATGATTTTCTACTTTTTTTACAACTTCAAGTGTTTGCCCTGTTGTTGAACCTGCTGGCAGCATGACTTGGTTAAACAAAATACCTTGGTCTTCATCTGGTAAAAATGCAGTAGGCAAGCTTGAAAACACATACACCATGCCGCCAACAATTACGCCATAAATAAGTAAGTAACGCTTCGAATGCGTAAGCATACGGCTCACAAAGTTTTGTGTACCGGCGTTTGTTTTATCAAATCCACGGTTAAATCCAGAGAAAAACTTACCAATAAAAGAACTATCGTTATGAACGTGACTCGGCTTTAAAAGCGTTGCACATAAAGCAGGTGTTAAAATAAGCGCGACTAAAACCGATAACCCCATAGCCGATACAAGCGTAATAGAAAACTGACGATAAATAACCCCCGTCGAGCCACTAAAAAATGCCATTGGTATAAATACGGCTGAAAGCACCATAGCAATACCGACTAAAGCGCCTTTTATCTCATCCATTGATTTACGCGTGGCTTCAAGTGCTGAGAGCTTTTCCTCAGTCATTAAGCGCTCTACGTTTTCAACGACAACAATTGCATCATCTACCAATAAGCCTATCGCAAGTACCATCGCAAACATTGTTAGCGTATTTATTGAATACCCAAATGCGTATAAAATACCAAATGTACCAAGTAAAACCACAGGCACCGCAATGGTAGGAATGAGCGTTGCTCTAAAGTTTTGTAAGAACAAATACATCACGACGAAAACCAACACAACGGCTTCAATTAGCGTATGTATTACTTTTTCTATAGATAGCGATACAAACGGTGTTGTATCGTAGGGGATCACTGTTTGTAAACCTTCAGGGAAAAAGGGCTCTAACTCTTTAAGTGCATCTTTAACACCTTGAGCGGTATCAAGGGCATTTGCACCACTGGCTAGTTTTACACCTAAGCCTGATGCAGGTTTACCATTAAAACGTGCTATAACACCGTAGTTTTCTCCACCAAGCTCAACTCTTGCTACATCTTCAAGGCGAACAACTGAGCCATCGCTGTTAGTTTTAACTGATATTTGTTCAAACTGTTCGGCCGTTTGTAATCGACTTTGCGCCGTCACCGTTGCATTAAGCTGTTGCCCAGAAACCGCTGGCATCCCCCCTAATTGACCGGCCGATACTTGAGCATTCTGAGCGCTAATTGCCGCGCTAATATCTGCTGGCGTAAGTTTAAAGTTTTGTAACTTGGCAGGATCTAGCCAAATTCGCATAGCATATTGTGAACCAAATAATTGCGCTTCACCCACACCATTTACACGCGACACAATGTCTTGCACATTTGATGAAACATAATCACCAATGTCAATATTATTCATGCTGCCATCTTGCGACACAAACCCAACAACAAGCAGGAAGCTGTCTGCAGATTTTGCCACAACTACGCCTTGCCTTTGTACTTCTTCAGGTAAAAGAGGGGTTGCTGTCGCCAATTTATTTTGTACTTGAACCTGTGCAATATCTGGATCAGTGCCCGCACTAAAGGTCAGTGTTAGCGAAGCTGAACCGCTGGACTCTGATGTAGATGACATATATAGCAAGCCATCTAATCCTTTCATTTTTTGCTCTATTACTTGCGTAACAGAGTCTTCAAGAGTTTGCGCAGATGCACCTGGGTAATTTGCTGTTATGCTAATAGCCGGTGGTGCAATAGACGGATACTGCGCAATAGGTAAACTCTTAATAGCCAAAATACCTGCGAGCATCACTACAATAGCAAGTACCCAAGCAAATATTGGTCTATCGATAAAAAATCGTGACATTGAAACTCTCCGTTATTGCGCTTTACCAGCGGTACCAGACGATTGAACTTCTGAAGGATTAACAGGAGCACCTGGACGAATCTTTTGCAACCCTTCAACAATTAACTGGTCGCCTTCGCTTAATCCCGCAGTTACTAACCAACTAGCGCCAACTGAGCGATCTATTTTTAATACTCTACTTTCAGCAATCCCCTCTTTGCTAGCAACCATTACTGTTGGTTCCCCCTTAGAATTACGGCTAACACCACGTTGCGGCACTAAAATAGCATCCGCTTTTACACCTTCTATAATTGATGCACGTGCATACATGCCAGGCAGTAATAACTTTTCTGGATTTGGGAATTTAGCGCGTAGCGTTACCGAGCCAGTGCTTGGATCAACAGTGACTTCTGAGAACTGTAAAGTGCCTTTATGAGAATACACTGAGCCATCTTCCATCATTAGCTCAACGTCTGCTTGGCTCGTTGAATCAACACTTAAAGCGCCTGAAGCGATCGCTTTTTTGAGTTGTGTTAACTCGTTACTCGATTGTGTTAAATCAACATAAATCGGGTCTAATTGTGTCACAGTGGCTAAAGCCATTGTTTGGTTAGCGCTAACTAACGCACCAACCGTTACGCTTGATTTGCTAATTTGACCACTAATAGGTGACGACACATGGCTGTAATCAAGGTTTATTTGCGCTGATTTCAATTGAGCCTTTGCCGTTAGTAACTCGGCATTTGCTTGTTTGTATGTGGCATCTGCTTCATCAAAATCTTGCTGACTTACCGCTTTTATTTTTAAAAGTTCACTATAGCGTGATGCTTTAGATTTACTGCTTGCAATACTTGCCTGTGCACGCGCAACGGCGGCTTCACTGGCCGCTAAATCAGCTTCAAATGTGGCAGGGTTGATTTGATAAAGCGCTTGGCCTTGCTCAACTTGCCTACCTTCGACAAATAAGCGCGATTGCACAATACCACTTACTTGGGGACGAATTTCAGCAATTTGAAAAGCGCTAATACGTCCTGGCAGTTCTTTTTTTAAAGTAAGTGATTGGCTTTCAAGGGTCACTACGCCCACAGGAACAGCTTGAGGTGCTGAAGCTTGTGACTGCTCTACCGCCTGATCGCAACCAGTTAAAATAACAGAACCGGCAAGAACCGATAATACAAATAAAGCAATGCGGGAACGCTGCATGGTAAATACCTTTAATTTAGAGTGAACGATCATTCTAAATTAAATTCAACTAAGAATATATGTTAATCAATCACTTTTTACACAAATTTACATTTATCATTTTTCCGGATGTGTAATAAGATTTGGAAGGAAATTATTTGTTATGGAACCGTGGGGTTGGTCAAATAACATGGGATGTAGTGGACTATTTTGAGGTAAGAAAATAGCGTCAATAACAAGGTAAAATTTTAACTAGCCTGAACTCAGGTTATTTAATTTGTTCAAAGCTTATGCCAATTACTATTACCGACATAAAAAAAGCCAAGCATAGCTTGGCTTATAAATAACGAGTATCGCAATTACATCAAGTTTATTGAGTTATTGCGGCTGAGGATATGACTCTTGATACAAGTAACTGCTCTACCCTTATCCCTTCAACGTCAACAACTTCAAATTTAAAACCGGCATAGGTTAAATGCTCAGCGCGTTTGGGAATGCGCTTCATGGTGTAAATTAAAAAACCGGCAACCGTTTCGTAGTGCATTTGTTCAGGAAATTCTTCTATATCTAATACTTTTGCTAAATCTGTGATTGGTGTTAAACCATCTACTAACCAAGAGTCTTTATCGCGCGCTATTATCAATTCGTCACCTTGGTGGGTGATCAAATCCCCCATAAAGCCTTTCATTAAATCCTTTACGGTAACAATACCTACCGATAAAGCATATTCATTAACAACAACGGCAAACGGTTTAGCTGCACTTTTAAAGGCATTTAGCGCCTCAGACAAACTCAGTGTTTCGGGCAAGTAAAAAACATCTGTATCAATCAGCTCATCATTGATATTAGCCGCTTCACCTTTAAGGACTTGTCGTAAAATATCTTTTGATTCAACTGAGCCATGCAACTTATCTAAGTTCCCTGACACCACTAAAAAGTGATTATGAGGATGATCAATAATTTTAGTTGCAATATCATGGCTAGATTCTTTCAAATCAAAATAGACAATTTGGTCGCGAGGAGTCATTACGCTCGATAAAAACCGCGCTTCTAAGTCAAACACATTACCAATTAATTCATATTCTTGTTTTTGTAAACTGCCGTATGCCGCACCCGCATCCATCATAGCGACAATGTCTTCGGTTGTTACATTATCTTCTCGCTCAGCAGGGACTTTAAACAACCGCAATACAAAATTAGTGACCCCGTTAAAAAACATCACCAAAGGAGTCAATGCAAAGGTCACCCAACGCATTATTGTAACCACTCTCACAGCCACCGCTTCTGGCATAATCATCGCTAAACGCTTTGGCATTAAATCAGCAAACAGAATAAATAGTGAGGTAATAGTAAAAAACGAGAATAAAAAGCTAATTTTCTCTAAGTGCGGACCTTGGTAAAATAACACCAACACACTTTCAACGTACGGCGATAAAGCCTGCTCGCCCACAATGCCACCTAATATAGCAATCGCATTGAGTGCTATTTGGATCATCGCAAAAAAAGCACCTGGATTTTCTTGCAGTTTTAATACCGCAGCCGCTTTTACGTTACCTTCATCTGCCATTACTCGCAGTTTTATTTTTCGCGACGCTGCAATAGCTATTTCAGACATAGCAAACAACGCACTGATCAAGATCAACAAACTAATCCCGATTAAATCACCCATTTAACGCTCCAAAAAGTTAGCGCTTTTTAAACAAAAAGCAGCTGGATTATAATCGTTTTTTTAAACGCAGCAATTTATATTTAATAAATATATATAAGTCATTATATTTCATTGTGTTAAAGAGATATTTTGAGTTAAAAGTGGGGTGTTTTACAGTGGCATGTAAAATATTATGAAAATTGAGTACTGGTTTGCATCAAAGCGCTACACGCAAGCCCTATAAATACAGGGCTTGCAATAGGACGCGATAACAACGCTATCCTAATAGTACGAGTTATACCAATCTTTTTAAAACATGATCACTTTAGCGTATTAAATAACTCACTAACTACGTTAAAAATTATTTATATAGAACAACTATGTATCATAATTTCAGCCTTGTTATTGAGCTATTTTATTGTCGCTATAATAGATCATTAATTTAGGGTCTGTTGATCTTTGCGGATTAAAATTTGTTCAAACTAGGGGCTATTTAATCGCGGCGCGAGGTTTGCAACCTAGTGGGCTAAGTAAAAACCGAGCAACAAAGAGTAAATAGCCCCTAGGAAGAACCCTTTGGGCAGCGCCTGTTTGGCATTGATGCTGCGTTATCGCCTATTTATGGGGAATAACCACAC
>NZ_JACJEM010000044.1:0-43937 GCF_014164085.1 Pseudoalteromonas sp. SG45-5
GTCTAACCGTTTGATTTTTAGATTCATATACACCTCAAAGTTGAGATGTTATTTTATCAAATTAAAGAGAATTAAGCGTTTAAATTAAATCGAAATTTTTGAAATTGGTCTGATCAATGTCTGTTTTATTAAAATATTTGACTCTATTGATCTACAAAGGTTTGCCCAAACATATAAGAGTTGGTAATCTAATTTTAGTTAAATTATCGAAACACACACGTTTCACTTAAAGGAGCTCTACAATGGCGTTTAATCAATCGTACAATACCGCGAAACCGGTAATGTCTACCATTGAAACAAACAAGGTACTTAAAAACACCTACTTTTTATTAGCAATGACACTTGCATTCAGTGCAGTAACTGCTGGTATTTCAATGGCACTACAATTACCTTACTTTATGGGGATTGTGTTTACACTTGTTTCATTTGGTTTATTATTTGTTGTCAATAAAAAAGCAGATACCGCATCTGGTGTATTTTGGGTGTTTGCTTTCACCGGTCTAATGGGCGCAGGCTTAGGTCCATTGCTTAACCATTATGCTGCAATGCCTAATGGTCCAATGCTTATTATGCAAGCGCTGGGCTCTACGGCGCTTATCTTTTTTGGCTTATCTGCTTATGCACTTAACACTAAAAAAGATTTCTCATTTATGGGTGGCTTTTTAACTGTTGGCTTAATCGTTGTGATTGTAGCAAGCATTGTTAATATTTTTGTTGGCAGCTCATTGATGTTTATGGTGCTTAATGCGGCAGTTGTATTAATTATGTCTGGTTTGATTTTATTCGATACGAGCCGAATCATAAACGGTGGCGAAACTAACTACATTCGTGCAACAGTATCTTTATACCTAAGCGTATATAACTTATTTACGTCTTTGCTTGCTCTACTTGGCGCAAGTGATGACTAATTAAATAGTTCTGTTAAAATAGCCCCTCTATTGGGGCTTTTTTATTGGAATTGTTTTGGCACGCTTTGTTCTTTCATTACATACACCACCATCCGATCACGATACCACGCAACGCATAGTTAAATTTGCGAATGCATGTTTAGCGCAAGGCCATACTATAGATGCGATATTTTTATATCAGCAAGGCATTTATCACGCTTCAAATAATTTTGATTTATCCTCAGACGAACTTCAAATAACAGAGCTTTGGCAGCAATTAGCTGATAAAGATATAAACCTGATGCTGTGTGTTACCGCCGCTGAAAAACGCGGATTAGATATTAAAAATACCGGTGTATTTGCAGTCGCAGGGTTAGCTGAATTTGCCATGCTTGCATCTGATGCAGACAAATGGGTGCAATTTAAATGATAAACGTACTAGTAATGAGCCAGTGCAGCCCATTTGATGATTTAAATATTCGTGATGCACTTGATATGACGTTGATATTTGCTGCCGTTGATCAAAATGTAAGTTGGCTATTTAGCGGCCCTGCCGTTTTGGCTTTAAAAAAGCATCAGCAACCAAACAACATTGGCTTAAAAGACTTTTTTAAAAATATTAAAACGCTCGAAATTTATGATGTTGAAAATATTTTTGTGTGTGAAAAATCATTGCTTGATTATGGTTTAAATAAACATGATTTACTCATAGAGGCAAAAGTCCTTAACTTTAGCCAACAACAAACACTAATTAGAGCGCAGCAACATGTGGTGAACCTATGAGTACGTTACATATTTTTTCAAAGCCGCTTAACTATTACTGCGCAAATCAGCTAGAAAACTTAATTTTATCAGGCGATAAGGTACTACTTGTTGGTGATGCCTGCTTTGCAAAAAAACAATTTAGGCAATTTGCAGATACACTGTTAATACTTGAACAAGACGCGCAAATACGTGTAATTAAATTAGCCGATAACGATAAAGCAATTAGCTATGAAGACTTTGTGGCACTCACTTTATCAACTAATCAATCCATTACGTGGTAACCCATGCTTGAATTTAACAACCAACAGATTGAAACCGACAAACAAGGTTACTTGCTTGACCATACTTTGTGGTCAAAGGAGCTTGCACCTGTAATTGCTACTCAAGAAAACATCACACTGAGTGAGCAACACTGGGAAGTCATTAATTTTGTTCGTGATTTTTACATTGAATATAACACCAGCCCAGCAATTAGAATGCTTGTAAAAGCAATGGCTAAAGCACTCGGTGAAGACAAAGGAAATAGCCTTTATTTATATAAATTATTTCCTAAAGGCCCAGCCAAGCAAGCAACAAAAATTGCCGGATTACCAAAACCAGCTAGGTGCATATAATGAGAGCTAAATCAGGCAATAATCAAGCAGCACAAGCCAAGCCAAAAAGAAGTACTGGCCGTACTTATTCTCGCAGTGCACTTAACAAAACACCTTCAGGTAAAAGAGAAATAAAGCCACAAATAGCGTCTAAAGACAGAAGAATTGTCCTGTTTAACAAACCATTTGATGTGCTTTGTCAATTTACAGATGATGCCGATAGGAAAACGCTTGCAGAGTTTATCCCTATTAAAGAAGTTTACGCAGCGGGTAGATTAGATAGAGACAGTGAAGGTTTATTGCTTTTAACAAACTGTGGAAAATTGCAAAACACCTTAACCGCACCTAATAAAAAAACAAATAAAACCTACTGGGTACAAGTTGAAGGTAAACCATCAAGTGAATCAATTAATGATTTATGTAATGGCGTAGAGCTTAAAGACGGGCTAACACTCCCCGCTAACGTTAAAATAATAGATGAGCCTATAATTTGGGCGCGTAATCCGCCAGTACGTGAACGAAAAGCAATCCCCACTACGTGGCTAAGCATTACCATTAACGAAGGTAAAAACAGACAAGTTCGCCGTATGACTGCGCATATCGGCCACCCTACACTTCGCCTCATTCGCTACAGTATTGGCAATTATACGTTGGATGACATTAATTGTGGTGAGTACAAAGTAATTAAAGGCGTAATTGATGCATAAACAGCACATAACAGTTACTGCAATAGTAAAAAAGAAAAATGAGTTTTCACTCGTAAAAGAGCACGATAAATTTACACAGCAAACAGGCAATAACGCAGCATAAATGCCAAATATGCACTGCCTGTTGGGCTCTTTCTAGGGACGATTAAATCGCCCCTAGATTGAACAAATTTCAATCTAAAAGGTCAACACGCCCTAAAATTAAAGAAGCATATTTACAAATTTTCAGAGCTAAGTGCAATACAATTTCGTCCCTGTCTTTTAGCATAATAAAGAGCACTGTCGGTTGCTTTTAAAAAGACAAGCTTGTCATCGTTCGCATCCGCTGTGTTAACTCCCATGCTGATTGACAAAACTCCTGTAAAACTATCTTGGTGCGGTATTGCTAGCTCTTCTATCGCTTTTTGAATCTGATCTGCAATGAAAAGTGCACCCTGCGTATCTGTTTGCGGTAATAACACAACAAATTCTTCACCGCCATACCGCGCTACAAAGTCTTCGGGGCGACTCACCGTCGCTGCAATTTTTTGTGCGACATCACGCAGACAAATATCGCCAGTTACATGCCCGTATCGGTCATTAAATTGTTTAAAATGATCAACATCAATGAAGATCATAGATAGTTTGTCGGTACTGCTTTTTAATCGCTCAAACTCATACGTAAACTGCTCATCAAAACGGCGCCTATTTGCTATTTTTGTCAACGAATCAAGAAAAGCCATATCACGTAGTATATCTTGTGCTTTTAGACGTTCAGTGGCATCGTAAAATACGGCAATAAATTCATCGCCATTATCAATACCCGACACTTCCATTACTAACTCGCTACCATTACTGCAACGAACACGATAGTCATTAGCAGGAATATCATTGTTATTTTCCTTCGCAAACTGCAAAGAGTTTTTCCATAATGCTTTGGCTGATTTTCTATACTCTGGATCTGGAAAAGCATTTTCCCACCAAGCAGCTAAATTAGGCACTTCATCTAACGTGTAACCAAAAACATCAACAAAGCGTTGATTTACTTTTAATAGATCACCAGTTCGAGCACACACATTACAAATTGGCATTGGCAGCACAGTAAACAACCTAGCGTAATGACTTAGCTCATGTTTACGCATTGGGTGTTCTGTGCTTGATGATACATAACTCGCAGGGATGTCAGTTATGCTTGATGCAAGTCTGGCATCCATTTCTAGGGTGAAGTACCATTCAAGCCACCAACGTTCCACACATTCAAGTGCTGACTTTTCTGAGTGTTCAGTGCAAGAAATTGAGCGTTTGATTAAGCTAAACACCTCATTTATAGGGTGTGGTTCTTGGCAAAAAGAAGGATTTTTAAACTTAATCAGTTCGTAAAAAAGACGATAAGCCGATTGCTTAAATTCACTTGAGGGGTTATTTAGTAACTCACTAATAGGCTGATTAAATTGACAAGTGTAATATTCAACTAACGATTTAATTTTATTTATTTGTTCAACGTAGTTCATATATTCATTCCATTGATTATATTGGCCAGCTCACTAAATCGATATAACAAGGTTATATCCTAGGGCGGGCGCAGTTTATATTTACTGCCGAATATTTGAAAGAAAATAATACTAAATCACTGAAAAAATATAACAAAACACACTCATACTCATAACATAGTTAGCAATATAAAAACCTAATTAAAACAAAAGGATTGTTTTTTATACTTTCTAAGTTTCTTTTTCTATTTGTTATATAAATAAAATAGTGACTAATTCCCTCCTTTGCCCCTTTACTCTCTTTAAGCACAAACAAAATACATGCTATAATCGCGGCCTTTCCAAGTTAACAGCAATCTGTATAAGCGAAATTATTCATGAGCGAAAATAGTCACATTAAAGTCATTGTTGGCATGTCCGGCGGTGTTGATTCTTCTGTATCTGCGTATTTATTACAACAACAGGGCTACCAAGTAGAAGGCCTGTTTATGAAGAACTGGGAAGAAGACGACAATGATGAATACTGTGCTGCCGCTGATGATTTAAAAGATGCACAAGCCGTATGCGATAAATTAGGCATTGAGCTTCACACTGTTAACTTTGCAGCAGAATACTGGGACAACGTATTTGAGTACTTTTTAGCAGAGTACAAAGCAGGTCGTACACCTAACCCAGATATAATGTGTAATAAAGAAATTAAATTTAAAGCCTTTTTAGAGTTTGCTGCTCAAGCACTCGGTGCTGACTTTATTGCAACGGGTCACTATGTTCGCCGTGAGCTTCGCGATGACAAATACGTTATGTGTCGCGGGCTTGATAATAATAAAGATCAAAGCTACTTCTTATATACCCTAAGCCATGAACATATCGGCCAAACGTTATTCCCTGTAGGCGATATAGAAAAACCAGAAGTACGCCGCATAGCAGAAGAGCAAGACCTAATCACTCACGATAAAAAAGACAGTACAGGTATCTGCTTTATTGGTGAGCGTAAATTTAAAGACTTTTTACAAAAGTTCTTACCAGCACAACCTGGCGTTATCGAAGACACTGACGGTAATAACGTAGGTGAGCATGAAGGCTTAATGTACCATACACTTGGACAACGCAAAGGCTTGTTAATTGGTGGTATGAAGGAAGGTTCTGGCGAACCATGGTACGTAGTTGATAAAGATTTAGAACGTAACGTACTTGTTGTGGGCCAAGGTAAAGATCACCCTCGCCTATACAGCAACGGTCTTAACGCAAACCAACTTCACTGGGTAGACCGTATTGGCCCTAAAGGCACAACTCGCTGTACTGTTAAAACACGTTACCGCCAAGAAGATTTAAGCTGTACCCTGCTTGTAGGTGAAGACGGCATGGCACGCGTATTATTCGACGAGCCACAAAAAGCAGTGACGCCTGGTCAATCTGCCGTATTTTATGCAGAAGATGTGTGTTTAGGCGGTGGTATTATTGATTCGGTGATTAAGTAATGAATCAATACCAAGTCATGGCGCTTGCCGCCATGTGCCAAGTAGCTAAACAAGTTCAAAAAATTGCCCAGTACGGCAGCAATAACGAACATGATTTAGAAATCCTGCTTACAAGTATTATTCAAACATCTCCGGCATCGCCAGAAGATGTTTACCAAGGTACTGACAACTTACGTGATGGCTATAAAACATTAATGGCACAGCTAACAGCGGGTGCTCAAAAAGATGTTGAAATAGTCAAATACGTGGGTGGTTTAATGCAGCTTGAGCGAGCACTCAGTGCTAACGAAAAAAACTTAAACGAATTAGGTAAACGCATTGATGATATTCATCGTCGTTTAGACCACTTTGCTATTACCGACGAGAGCGTTGTTGCCGGTTTAGCAGATATATACTCGTCGGTGCTGAGCCCCCTTGGGCACCGAATACAGGTTTATGGTAAACCCGAGTTATTAAAACAGCAACTCACTCAAAATAAAATCCGTGCATTATTATTAGCCGGCATTAGAAGTGCAGTATTATGGCGACAAATGGGCGGTAAACGCCGTCACTTTTTCTTTGCAAAGAGAAAAATACTCGCTATTGCTAAAACAAAAATTTAACTATCGTTCAAACTAAAATTTAGGAGTTATTATGGAGCTTTCAGCGTTAACGGCTATCTCTCCAGTGGATGGTCGCTACGGCAGCAAAACCACTGAACTGCGCAGTATTTTCAGCGAATTTGGCTTAATCAAATACCGCGTAACCGTTGAAGTGCGTTGGTTGCAAGCGTTAGCTGCGGCAAGCGATATTAAAGAAGTACCTGCATTTAGCGAACAAGCTAATGCACTACTAAACGCCATTGTAGATAACTTCAGTGAAGCTGATGCACAGCGCGTTAAAGACATTGAACGCACGACAAATCACGATGTTAAAGCGGTTGAATACCTACTAAAAGAAAAAGTCGCCGATAACAGTGAGCTTCATGCAATTAACGAATTTATTCACTTTGCTTGTACTTCAGAAGATATTAATAATCTATCTCATGGTTTAATGCTAAGCGAAGCGCGTAAAAACGTTTTACTTCCTTATTGCGATGAACTTTTAAGCGCAATTAAAGAAAAAGCAATTGAATACAAAACAATCCCAATGATGACTCGTACACACGGGCAACCTGCTACACCATCGACTATGGGTAAAGAGTTTGCTAACGTATACATGCGTTTAAAACGTCAACGCGGGCAAATTGCACAAGTAGAAATGTTAGGTAAAGTTAATGGTGCTGTTGGTAACTACAACGCTCACCTTAGCGCATACCCAGATTACGACTGGCATACACACGCAGATAAGTTTGTATCAAGCTTAGGTTTAACACTAAATCCATTTACGACACAAATTGAACCGCATGACTATATTGCAGAGTTGTTTGACGCAATTGCACGTTTTAACACTATATTGCTCGATTTTGATCGTGACATGTGGGGCTACATTGCCCTTAATCACTTTAAGCAAAAAACAATTGCTGGCGAAATTGGCTCATCAACAATGCCGCATAAAGTTAACCCAATTGATTTTGAAAACTCAGAAGGTAACTTAGGCTTAGCAAACGCTATTTTTGCTCACCTTGCACAAAAGCTTCCGGTTTCTCGCTGGCAGCGTGACCTTACTGATTCAACCGTATTACGTAACCTAGGCGTAGGTATGGGTTATGCAATTATTGCATACCAATCAACACTTAAAGGTGTAAGTAAGCTTGAAGTAAACGAGCAACGTTTAGCTGATGAGCTTGATCAAAACTGGGAATTACTAGCCGAGCCGATTCAAACGGTTATGCGTAAATATGGCATTGAAAAGCCGTACGAAAAACTTAAAGATTTAACGCGCGGTAAACGTGTAAACAAAGAAATAATGGCTGACTTCATCGATGGTTTAGACCTTCCTGAGGACGCAAAAGTAGAAATGAAAAAACTAACACCTGCCAACTACATTGGTCGTGCTGTTGAGTTTATTGATGATTTAGTTTAAAAACTAAATTGCTCTTTTAAAAAGCGAAAGGATCATCCTTTCGCTTTTTTTGTTTTAACCCATTGCACTAACTAGTAGGCATAATGTATGTATCAATTAAAAATAAATAATTTGTCTGAGCAAGAATTTTTAAGCCATTTTTGGCAAAAAAAACCGCTTTTAATCAAACAAGGTTTTGCTAATTTTCAAGACCCGCTTGATGCTAATGAACTTGCCGGCCTAGCAATGGAAGAAAGCATAGAGTCACGTATTATCACCAATCATAAAAATGACTGGCAAACGCACCAAGGTCCATTTGAAGACTTTGAGCAATTAACAGACGATCACTCTACATTACTCGTGCAAGCAGTTGATCACTGGCATCCAGATGCTGCACAGCTGCTCGAACCATTTAGGTTTATTCCTAATTGGCGCATAGATGATTTAATGATCAGCTATTCAACGCCTAATGGTGGTGTTGGCCCGCATTTAGATCAGTACGATGTGTTTATTATTCAAGGCGAAGGTAAGCGCCATTGGCGTGTAGGCCTGCCTGTTCCGACACTTAAGCAGTTCGCTCAAAACAAAAAGCTGCTGCAAGTAGAAGCTTTTGAAGCGGTCATTGACTGCATTTTAGAACCTGGCGACATTTTATATATTCCACCTGGGTGCCCTCACGAAGGTTACGCAGTAGAAAATGCGCTAAATTATTCAGTTGGTTTTCGAGCGCCTAATCAACAAGATTTATTGTCGAGTTTTGCCGATCATATTATTGATACCGAAAGCGGCCAAAAACGCTATACCGATCACAATCTAGCGCTGAGCAAGTCAAAAGGTGAACTTACAAACCTTGAAGTTGATAAAGTTAAAACATTGATGGCTTCACTATTAGAGAACGATGAGTTATTTAAACAATGGTTAGGCTCAACGCTTAGTCAGCCCAAACATGAAATGGATTTAGCACCAGTAGAGCCTCCATTTACATCAGAGCAAATAAGCGATGATTTAAGTGATGAAGAAGTTGTGTTTGAACGCTTAGGCGGCACGCGTGCTATTTATCAACAGTTAGATGATGAATTACTACTAAGCGTAAACGGTGAAAATTACGCCATGCCATTAACTGATTTAGCGGCGGTAAAGCTACTTACCGATAATACTGAGTTTGAAAGTTCAGCATTAAATTTAACAAACCCAAGCCTAGTTTTTACGCAAACCTTTACTACACTGGTTAATGAGGGGATTTGGTTTAATACCGATCAAGGTTAATTGCTCTAATAGGAGTTTACTATGGGCTATCAAGTTAACGAAGCAGATTGGCACAGTCAAAAAGACTTGTTACAGCACATTCGAGAACGGGTCTTTGTGTACGAGTTACATATCCCCAAGCACATCGAATTTGATAGCCTAGATAAAATTGCATACCATGTTCTCGTTACCGACGACGGACATTTCCCAGTTGCCACAGGTAGGTTATGTAGCGATGGATTGATCAGCCGGATTGCTGTACTTCCAAAGCACCGTAATCGCAAAGTATATAAATCACTTCTCAATTTTATTGTTGAATTAGCGTCAAACCAAGGGATAAAAGAAGTAAGCATTAATTGTATTTTAAATGAGGTAGAGCGCTTTAAGCGAAATGGCTTTATTCAGCAAGGGAATGTATTTATGGAGGCAGGAATTCCTAGGCAACGTATGCAGTGCCCTGTTTCAGCATTTAATACCACCCCCTTCACTCTCGTACATTAATTAAAATAAAAGGGTAATAATTAATTACTACCCTACATTATTACTTAAACCAAACTGTAGCTACTTTGCTTCATTAGCCCACAATGGTTCATTCTCATACACTTCGTACAAACCATGCGCTCTATTTATAAGTAAGTTAGCAAAATCAACTTGCGTTTTATCTCGCGCACCAGTACTCATAATTTGATCCGCTTTTAATTGCCATTGCAACGAAAAATAACGCATTGCATCACGCGCATCTTTAGCTGCACTTGCTTCTACATGATCAGTAGGTAATCGCCCTGTAACTACCCAATATGTTTTACCGTTTTGCGCTTTAAATTTCCACATTGCACAAAGAGGTGCTAAAAATCGGCTGTCTACATCAACTACTGATTTTGGCATAATACCCTTTTCGGCTAAATGCTTTTGCGCTGCTTGAAAACATTCGCGTTGCCATGCAACACGTTGTTGTTCTGCTAAAGCTTGCTCTTGTGCTGTTAACGGTTTTTTTTCTTTTTGCTGCATTTTTAATAACCTTTTACTACTTTTTTTACACTGTAAGGGCTTAGTAAATAAGGTGCAAGTATAAAACGGCCGTTGGCATCTCAAAACTCTCTGTTTGCTGTGTTTTTAGCCAAACTATTATTTTATATTATGATCAAACGAACCTACATCACCAGGAAACACCACTGGCGACTCAATCCCTTGTTTATTTACAGACGCGACTCCAAAGTAATAATTATCAATCACTACGTTTTTAAGTGTGTACTTTGAAACCTTGCCAACATATTTACTAAACTGCCATTGCGGCTCGCTGGTATAACGCCAATAAATTTTATAACCGGCAATATTTTCATCACTGCTTTGTTGCCAAGAGAACGAGGTGTTGGCGGTAACAGCTCCCGTTATTTTAACTTCTTTTGGCGGTGCGGGTGCCCAAGCCATTGATGCCATCGTTACCGCATTAAGCGAGGTTAGCTTAGCCGTATAATCAAAATCAACGCCTTCAATTGTATCCCCATACTCAACCCCATCTTCAATGCGTAAATCTTGATGCTGGCGATCGTAATGCTCGTTAGTTTCCATAATACGCACTGCGGCAAAACCTGCATCGTTAAATGGACGATGATGCCCACCACGGCCAAATCTATCTAATCGATAAACGAGTATTGTGTTTAAATTTGGGATGTATCTATCGGCAATCGTATCTATGTAGCGCGCTAAATTACGACTCGCGGAATCAATTTCACCACCCGTAAAACGGCGAGTGTTAGCTTGCTTTTTAGTTTCTACAACACGTGTTCCTTCAGAGAATATACGAGCCGTCGTGTTATCGGTTACGCCATTAATACCGGTAATATTACCAATCATATCGTTGTTTAAAACGCCATGAACTTGCCAGTTATGCTTTTGTGCATAAGCCGTTAATATTTTACCGCCAAACAAACCTTGCTCTTCGCCCGAAAGTGCTGCGTAAACTACCGAACCATTAAATTTGTACTTACTTAAAACACGAGCCGCTTCTATAACGCCCGCTACACCAGAAGCGTTATCGTTAGCACCAGGCGAGTCACTGGTAAAATCCATAACGTTACTAACACGTGAATCTATATCTCCCGACATCATCACCATACGGTTTGGCTCGCTAATACCGCGTTGAATAGCGACTATGTTTACAACTTCAACAGGATTCGGAATGCGTTTTTCACCCGAAATAGTATCTTTTACTTCAATAACTTCAAGACAACCGCCACATTGTGCTGATATTTTTTCAAATTCTTTTTTTATCCAACGTCTAGCCGCACCAATACCTCGAGTATCAGATTTAGTATCTGAAAGTGTATGACGAGTACCAAAATTCACCAGTGTTTGAATATCATGACCAATGCGACTAGCAGATACGTTGTTTGCTATATCATGAAGCTTTTGTTGATCCTCAGATTTAAGCTCTGACGCATTTACCATCAGACTAAAAGAACATACAACAGCTAACGTGCTGTGCTGCAAAATTTTACTCGTAATTTTAATACCTGTGCTAAGCATAAATATGACTCCGAATTATTTTAGCATACACCATTACTCAAGCACGTTTGTACTTCAATACATTTGAGATAAGTGTGAACATAGCTACGCTAAGGTGCAGGATTGAGAGTGTCTTAATGTATTTAGTACACTAAAAAACGATAAAGTGGTGCTGATGTAGTTACTGAGGATATGATCAAGGTAACCTGAACTTAGGATAATAAATCTGGCTAGAGAAAATAAATTTAAATATCACCATGATTCAATACGTTAGTAAATCTCTTAACCAGAGCTCAGGTTAAGTAAAAATTAAGTGAAAATCTCACCCTATTCATGGCACACTAATGAGCGAGTTTAATCTACTACATACTGTTATGCGCCAATTAAAAACCGATACCACATCAAGTAATCTAACCTATCATGTCGAAAATGAATTTGGCTTAACTTGCGTTTATCAAAATAATGAACATCTATGGCTCACGCTTAACAACAACCCACAGTCTGACGTAATTATTCAAGGTGTAATGAATAAAGTGAGCCCTGAAAAAGTATGTGTGGCTATATATCAAAGCATGCTGTTATTTTTATTAATACCGATTAATAACCTGCGTATTCTAAATTTAGGGCTAGGTACAGCTGGGTTAGAACGTACACTCAAACATATTGAGTCTAATACTCCTTACTTAAGTCCCGTTAATCTGTTTGAAAGTGTAGAAATAAACCCAGCAATAGTGAGCATTGCAAAGCAGTTTTTTCAATTACCCAAGGATCACACTGTTCATTTACAATGTGCTGAGCAGTTTATAAGTCTATGCAATCAAAAATACGACATTATCTATATTGATATTTTTAGTGGAGAGTACCACCAAACGTTTATTCAAAATCATTCATTTTGGCAATCAATTAATCGCTGTATAGATGAAAGTGGCCAAGCAGTGATTAATTTAAACCCTCAAACAGGCCAAGATTTAAAAAATATTTTAGTTTTACTACGTCAGTATTTTAAGTGCATCGCACTCATTGAATTTAATGAATACAACAATATTGTACTGATACTTAGCCACAAGTCGTTGAAGTATATTAGTATTGAAGCCATACAAACATCAAAAGTAATGCAAGCCATTGCCCCAAAACTACATAACGCAATAAATACTATATACCATATAGAAATAGAGTAACGACTAGCGACTAGCGACCAGGTTCAAATGTATCGTAACAAGGTAAGCTCGTTTCTAGTTGCTCCCAATTTGCCTTAGAAGTTACAAAGTTATGAGATAAAGGCTTTTCAGTAATCGCTGAATCTATTAGACCCAAACGAATTCTATATCGACTTTTGTCATCTGCATTAGCACTATAAATTGGTGAACCGCAACATTTACAAAAATAACGCGTGCGCCCTGCTTTAAAAGAATATTCGCTTAGTAAATTACTGCCTGTTGCAATGGTAAATTCGTTCGCATTTATAAAGCCATTAGTCGCAAAAGCAGTACCGCTGTTTTTTCTGCAAAGTGAGCAGTGACAATGGATAATACTCGTAATAGGGCCCGTTAGCTCTACTGTAATTTCACCACATAGACATGAACCTGTGTACATATCACCTCCTTATAATTAAGCCAATTTAAAGTAATGAATCTATCTCAGCATCAGCAGCTATTTTAAATGCTAACCACGTTACTGTCTATTTCTGGGAAATAAACACGCGTTAATATTCGCCTATTTTGATCTACTATCAAATTAATATCTTTTCGATACTCAAATAGAGTATTTACGTGCTTGCTTATATTAAGTCTTTACAAGGCTGCATTTTAAAATACTTAAATGCTATGATACCCACCATTATTTGCCATTTAAGTTTTTAAAATGTATCGATTATTTGAAAAAATGACCAAAGCATTTCCTGAGGATCAACCAACTCAGCCGCCTTCTACTTTGTTTGCTTTTTGTCGTCACTACACCAAAGGAATGGAACTATCGTTGGTGCTGATGTCAATAAGCGCCGCCATGCTCGCTATCCTAGAGGTGTCTTTATTTAGCTACATGGGGCAACTAGTTGATTGGTTAACGGCCTACACACCCGAGACTTTGTTTGTCGAACAAAAGTCAGAACTTGTTAAAATGGCTGTAATGCTATTAGTTGTGCTGCCTGTCGTTGTATTTTTTCATTCCGCTATTTTGCATCAAGCCTTGTTAGGTAATTACCCTATGTCGATACGCTGGTTAGCGCATCGTTATTTACTGCGTCAAAGTGTGAGTTTTTATCAAAATGAATTTGCTGGACGAATAGCCACTAAAGTACTGCAAACCTCTTTAGCCGTTCGCGAAACAGTGACTAAACTACTCGATGTACTAATGTACATCGTGGTTTACTTTGGCTCAATGGTATTTTTAGTTGCCGAAGCTGATTGGCGCTTAATGATCCCTTTACTGGTTTGGCTGGCTTTATACATTTGTGTGCAGCTATATTTTGTTCCGCGCCTTAAAAAAATTGCCAGCTCACAAGCCGATGCTCGCTCAGAAATGACAGGGCGTATTGTTGATAGCTACACCAATATTTCTACGATCAAATTGTTTTCGTATACCCAGCGAGAAGAGCAATACGCAAAACAAAGCATGGATGTATTTTTACAGCCGGTGTACAAGCAAATGCGCTTGGTGACCAGCTTAAACTTCGTTATTCAAACCCTAAATTACCTATTAGTATTCTCAGTTGCTGCTGTATCACTTTATTTATGGTCGCTTAGCGCAATTACCGCAGGTGCAATTGCGGTTGCAGTAAGTCTAGCGCTTCGATTAAACGGCATGGCGCAATGGATCATGTGGGAAATAAGCAGTCTGTTTGAAAACATTGGCACCGTAGCCGACGGTATGAAAACACTCTCAAACCCTATCGAAGTGGCCGACAAACCAAACGCCAATACACTGAACGTAAGCCAAGGGGCAATTGAGTTTAATAACGTACACTTTAATTACGGTAAAGCCGCAAACGAGACTACTCGCAGCCCCGTTATGAACGGGCTAAATTTAACGATTAAACCCGGCGAAAAAATTGGATTGGTGGGTCGCTCTGGCGCAGGTAAATCAACGCTTGTTAACTTATTATTGCGTTTTTATGATACCGACTCTGGCAGCATAAGAATTGATGGTCAAAATATCACAGACGTAAGCCAAGAAAGTCTTCGCCGTTATATCGCCATGGTCACGCAAGACACTTCCCTGCTGCACCGTTCAGTAAAAGATAACATTTTGTATGGACGTCCCGATGCAACGCAAGCTGAGATGATAAACGCTACCAAGCAAGCTAAAGCACTCGAGTTTATAAACGACTTGGTTGATAGTAAAGGTAATAAAGGCTTTGATGCACAAGTAGGCGAACGCGGTGTCACCCTATCGGGCGGCCAACGTCAACGTATTGCTATTGCCCGCGTATTACTTAAAAACGCACCTATACTCATACTTGATGAAGCCACCAGCGCACTCGACTCAGAAGTAGAAGCAGCAATTCAAGCAAGCCTTGATGACTTAATGACAGGTAAAACAGTAATCGCTATAGCACACAGACTTTCTACCATCGCACAAATGGATAGATTAATTGTACTTGATGACGGCGGCGTAGTTGAACAAGGTACTCATGAAGAACTCATTGCTAAAGGTGGCATTTACGCAGCCCTTTGGACACACCAAACAGGCGGGTTTATAGGTATAGATTAACTATACCAATTTTATTAAAAACATGATCATTCTAGCGTATTAAATAACTCACTCACTACGTTAAAAATTATTTATATAGAACAACTATGTATCATAATTTTAGCCTTGTTATTACGCTATTTTCTTATCGCTATAATAGATCACTAATTTAATGCAATTGGTATTAATCTGTGAGTTACTGAATTTAACTGTAACAAAACAAGCGAAGGTGCCTTTTAAGGTCTTCGCTTTTTTTGTTGTTAATATTTTAAAAACGAAACAAAAATATCTCCTAATTATTCATTTATCAAAGTGTTAATAAAGTGGTTAATTGTACCTTTTTAAACATAAAACACGGACATTTTCTTGATTAATTTTAGTCGATTATATACCATCCCTGCCTTATAATAATTTATGGATAGTGAGCCTCTTTATGGAAAAAATACTTCCTCTACTTTTCCTTTGCGCGTCTTCACAGTGTTTTGCTGACACCGTTTATATCGGTGTAGATTACGTTTTACCTGAAATCACGATTGCCAGCGAAGATGCAAAACCCAAAGCAACCGCACTACGTTTAGGTGTTAGTAACAACAACATGGCTTTTGAAGCACAATATTTAGCTGCTAATGACACTGATAATATTTATAGTATTGAGTTTGATATAGAGAAAAGCGCCGCGCTATTTTTTGTTATGCAATCAGATGTTGTAAATGGTTTTGGCTTAGATGTTTCTTTGGGGTATGCAATAACAGATATTGTAACTGCTGGTCCTGAAATGACAATTAGTGACAACTTTCAATATAAAGGTTTTGCGTGGGGACTGGCGGTACATCAAGATATTCCTTACATAGACAACACACAAATCAGATTGGGTTATCAATCTTTGTACAACAAAGATGATATTAAGATTACAGCTATCTCTCTTGGTTTTACATACCAATTTTAGTCATTAATTTATTATATAAAGGTATTTTTCCAAAATGACAAAAATAAACATTTTCCCGAAATTATCCGTTGTTGCAATTTTATTAACAAGCATTATTGGTTGTGGTGCAGATGACAAATCCGACGACCTTATCAAAGCTGTTACCCTCGAAAAGCTTCGCAGTGAAGGAACTATTATAGAATCAGTCACTATTGAAAATGCTCAAACACGCTTAAGAGTGGGCGATAAACATCAACTTAGCGCAACAGGTATTGATAGCAAAGGTAAAAAAAGAGATGTCACTAAAGAATTAACTTGGAGCTCAAGCGATAGCGACATTGCAACCGTGAGTGATAGTGGTTTAGTGACTGCAATAGCGAACTCTTCAGCTGATCAGGGTCTAGTTAAAATTACAGGCACTACTATTAATGATATTTCTGGTAATGGAGAGATATCGATAAGCAATGCAGCAGTTGCTAGTATTAAATTAAAGCAAGCATCCTCACAAACCGGTAATATAAACACCTGTATTGATGCAAAAATTAATGGTGATGTTAGCTACACGGATGGATATATTTCATTAAATACTATTAAAGATATGAGTTTTTCCGTTGATAATAGTACTACTGCAACCATTGACTCAGATGGAACTTTATTTACCTCAGCACCTAGTATTGAAAAAACGCAGATCACCGCAAGTATAGGCACAGTTACAGCTCAATTAAACGTCACTTCAGATCCAAAAAATCTAGAAAGCATAAATCTTTTAGTTGATGATGTTGCAACAGATACGATCACATTAAATGTGGGCGATCGCATGCAACTTAAAGCACAAGCTAATCTCAGTAATACAGATTCAACGTTTAATATAGATAATAGTATTTCTTGGTCACAGCTAAATACAGACGATTATGTAGGAATAACAACAGATAAGAATAACAAAGGTGTTATTTTTGCTTTAAAGCCAGGTTCAACCAAGCTTATTGGTCAATGTGGTGGGAAACAAAAAATAGCAACGTTAGAAGTTAAGGGAGATGCAAGTCTTAACACAATCCAAATTAATGATGGCGAAAGCACACTAACATTAGAGCCATTAAAAACAATCGACCTCGTATTAACAGCAAATTATACCACTACACCAACAAGCCTAAATGTTACCGAATTTGCTGATTGGAACCTTAATGGCAGTAGTATAGTGGAAGGTAAGTTAATTAATGCCGGAACAAAAGAGGCTTTATATAGGCTAACGAGTAAATCAAGTACTAATAATACTGCTGTTATCTCAGTAACCTACGATGGAATAATTAGCAATACAACTATTAACATAGAGTGAGAAAAGTTTAAATATTACTTTTCGATATGTTAGTAGATATTTTAACCAGAGTTCAGGTTAAAATAGTAAAGTAGCTAAAACCGTTTAAAATAAAAAAGCGAAGATGCTTCATAGCCTCTTCGCTTTTTTAACGCTATAAAAAATATAATTTATAGGCGCTATTTGTACAATCTAGGCAACTAATCTTAATCCTATCATTACTAACATCACCACATTTGCAATCACGCCAATTAAAAAGAAGTAACTACGCGGGCTTGGGTTTTTCTCTGTTGCAATTGCGTAGTACAACACCATGTGAATTATACGCGCTATTAAATATACCCAAACACACATTGCAAAAAGTGGACTTTGGTAATTAATCACAAATGCAAATAACACGGTGCCTATAAATAGCGCACTGTTTTCGAGCGTATTATGAAATGTGCGGTGCGCTCTAAATATAAAGCTATCGTGCGATAAATCGTCGTTTATTTTACCAGGGACAGCATGGGGCTCTTTAGCTTTACTAAATGTAGCCACCGCCCATTGCACCACGAGCATAATTAAGTAAAGGTAAAATGCCAAATAGGCAGAAAGCGTAACTTCAGTCATTTTCAAATTCCTTGTTTTATTATATTACTAGAGCCTGTTAACCTTTTTGGATTTAAATTTGTTCTATCTAGGGGCGATTCAATCGCGGCACAAGGTTTGTAACCTAGCGGGTTCGGTAACTGCTTTCGCGTCCTGCTCACGCCCCTTCCCTACATCCATGTAGGCAACAAAGAGTTAATCGCCTCTAGGACGAACCCAAAGGCAGCGCATTTGGCACTTATGCGTCGTTATCGCCTATTTATGGGGAATACCACACAACATAGACTCTGCCTTGCCTAAAAACCAAACGCATGCTGCAAATTCAACCTCAAAAGATAAACAGGCATTAATGTTTAGCACATTTGATACCAAAAATAACTATATGATATTAAAGTAAATAAATTATTACATTATAAAAAATATGTAATACATACCCTGTTTTTATAAAGTTTACTCAGTGTTTTAAGCTTTAAGACTACGAGTAATTCAATACATTGCAAGTGCTAGCTGCATGTTTAGAGTACTTTTTATTAATCCTTTCTGACTAGTCAAGGATAAAAAACCAATACCAATACTAATTACGTATTTTAAAATATTTACTTGAGTATTTATTCTAATCGGTGTTTTATATAGTTAATGATAACTGAACGGTAGAATACATATGACGAATAAAATAGCAAAATACTTAGCCGCTTTGGCTTTATTAAACCTTGTATCAGCGCCCGCTTTTTCAGCGCAACTTAATATAAATGAAGTTGAAGACTTGTCTAAGTTAGCAAAATACAAAGACGTAACAACAATTAAGCGTAATTTTGCCAAAGATGTAGCACTTAACTACAACTTACTAAATTCGGATCTTAAACAAACGCTGAACCAATATAACCTTGCGCTAAATGCCGACCAGCTTTCGTCTTTGGGGATGCAAAAGCAGCAAAATATTGGTGAAGCAAACAGTGCCTTACAGCAACTAAAAGGCTTACCACAGAACACGGGCAGTTTATTACAAGTTCGTTTAGCAAGCGATACTATGCTCGCTGATTGGCAACAAGGCCAAAGTCCTTTATTCGCGTTTGCACCACAAGGTGACGATAAACTGTGGACTGAAATTGAAGCGTTTGACCAATTTGGTCAGATTCATTATCTCGCTGTTGATGAACTACCAAACCAGCCTGTATTTGTGGTGGAATTAGATCAGCAAAAAGTACAAAGTGCAGGTATTGCTGTTATGCGCAGCATTCTATCTCCTGAGAAGTTAAATGATGGCGCATTTGGGCAAATAAACCAATTAAATAACGAAAAGCCAATGCAAACCAGTGTATTGAAAAAAATACATTTAGCCGATGATAAAGAACCATGGATCTCAGGCAAAGCTGAGGTGTATGCCATTGTTACAGGTATTGATCCATCTAGAGATAAGCCGATATTAGATATAGTGGATTTACCTTATCTTGATCATGACGAAACGACATACAACCCTAATCAAGTTGTAATTCATTGGCAACGTTACCGTTGGCAAGCAGTCGATATGCTTTTAATGGAGCAAGATGACAACACTAATTATAAAACGCTAGCATCAAAATTATTAGAAATCACAGAGCAAGTTATGTCCAACATTCCTGACTTGCAAGCACAGGGTTTTGCCATCATCCCTAAACTGACAAATGAGCTACTAAAAGCAATGCCAGACGAGTGGTTTACCAATAATGATGACTATGTTGACGTTTTTTATACTCTTTTTGAGAACAAAGACTATCAAGAATATAAAGGGGCAAGTAGCAATGCAACCATCACATTGTCACCTTTAGTAATTAACCCTAGACAGAACTAACCTGAATTCTGGATATTAAATTTATCTTAAGCCGCTATTTTCAGCGCTAACTAAAAAGGCCACTAATTGTATAAATTAGTGGCTTTTTTATGCCTTACACATTCATTTATACCAATCGGCTTATATATGGGGCCTATTTAACGTTAAGAAAATCACGCTAGAACTAGGCAAAAATTTTTGTATCTAGTTGTTCTAAATAAAAAATTTTAACGACGTTATAGTGCAATTTAATTCGTTAAATTGATCAAAGATTTATGCAGTTTGGTATTAATACCAAACTGCATTAAATTAACCTGAACTCTGGTTAAGAGATTTACTAATGCATTGAATCATGGTGATATTTAAATTTATTTTCTCTAGCCAGAGATTTTCAGTGGAAACAAGGCGAATTTACGCGTCAATAGCGGGTCTATTGCAAGTAAATTCAACGCAGTTAGTGAGTTATTTAATACGCTAAAATGATTATGTTTTAATAAAATTGGTATAATCACTAACCTTGCGCTACTGAGTTACGAAAACGTGTTAATGCAAATATAAAAAATACACTGCCAATTGCAAGTAAAGCTAAAAAGTAAGGCCAAACTACATCCCACCCCGCTCCTCTGTATAAAATGGCTTGAGCAAATTTTACAAAATGAGTCGTCGGTGCAAGTAGCATAATGTTTTGTACTATATCGGGCATGCTTTCACGGGGCGTAACACCGCCCGATAACATTTGTAATGGCAGTAAAATCAGGATCATCAATAAGCCTAATTGCGGCATGGTACGCGCCTGCGTTCCCAATAATATGCCCAATGACGTGGTCGCAAATAAGTGAATGGCGGCGCCCAATAAAAACAACGCTGCTGAGCCATGAATAGGCACTTGTAAAAAGCCTTCAATTACAATAAAGAGTGAAAAAGTGGTTAGTAATAAAATAACTAAACCATTGGCCCAAATTTTAGCTATGACAATTTCAAAAGGCGTTAATGGCATCACTAATAAATGCTCAAGCGTACCGTGCTCACGCTCGCGGATCACCGCAGCACCCGTTAAAATAATCGAAATCATGGTGATCACATTCATTAACTCCATCACACTGCCAAACCATACACTGGTCATATTGGGATTAAACATTATGTGCGCCGATTGTTTAATAGGTAGCGTGTATACCGAGCGATAGCCTTGCACAAATTCATTAATTTCAGCACTGATAATTGTTTTAATATAATTATCGCCAATAAACGCTTGCGACATACGGGTGGCGTCTATATTTACTTGCAGTGTAGGCTGTTTACCATCGAGTACATCGCGCTCAAAGTGCGGCGGGATATTTAATACAAAGGTATAGCTGCCGCTATCAAGCGAAGGGTCAACTTCACTTAATGCAATCACATCAGGCGTTTTAAAGTAAGGCCCGTAAAAGGCATTAATAATACGTTTAGATAATTGCGATTGGTCGTCATCAACAACGGCAATAGGCGCATTATTTAACTCTATTGACGTTGCAGAAGACACCACATAAATTAATCCCGTAAAAGCAAAAAATACAAACAACAGCAGCACTTTATCGCGCCATAAGCTACGCAGCTCTTTGATGCCTAAATGAAGAATATTACTATGGCGTTGCATGACTATTTATCCTGCTTTGGAAGTAAAAATACACTGGCTAACGTCAGTACGGGTATAAAAGCAAGTAAAGGCAAAAGTTGCGCTGATAAATCGGAAAAATTAAGTGCTTTATTAAATACACCACGACATGCTTCTAAAAAATACGTGGTTGGGAACAGTTTGCCTATTATTGCGGCCAAACCTTCTAACGATGAAACGGGGTCAATCAACCCACAAAAGTTAACCGCAATCATCAATACAACCACTGTGGATGCGGCTAACGCCGATATTTGCGTTTTAGTGAAAGCCGAAATTAATAACCCTACGCCCGTCGTTGCTGTTACATATAATAATGCAGCCACACTGAGCGCCCAAAAACTGCCTTTTAACGCAACACCAAACACAGTCACAGCAAGGGCAATTAAACCAAAAAAACTCACCATACTAACTAAAATATAAGGCAGTTGTTTGCCAATAATAAACTCAAGCCGCGTAACCGGAGTAACATATAAATTAGTGATTGAACCTAACTCTTTTTCACGCACCACACCCAGCGCCATTAATATTGCAGGTATAAACACTAACAAAAGCGGGATAACAGCAGGCACCATCGCCTCAATACTTTTAAAATCTTGATTGTAGCGATAGCGTGATTCAATATTAGCCGCAAGCAAATTAGGCACAACTCCATACGTGCGCAGTGATAGATCAGTTAAATAGCTGTAGTAAGTGCCACTCATATAACCATTAATAGTTTCAGCCCTAAACGGCATAGAGCCATCAATCCACACTACAATTTCGGGTTTACGCCCACGCTTTAATTGCTGACCAAAATTGGGCGGTATTTCAATCGCCACACTTAGCTCACCACTGCGCATCCGCTTATCCATCTGTGAAGGGCTTTTAATATCGGTTTTTTGTATAAAGTAGCGCGATCCGGTAATGTTTCGAATGTAATCGCGACTCTCTGGGGTTTGATCTTGATCCATCACCGCAAAGCTCAAATCTTCAACATCAAAGGTGATCCCATACCCTAAAATAAACATTAAAATAATTGAGCCTAACAATGCAAAGGTTAAACGAATAGGATCGCGCCATAACTCCAAAGTTTCACGATGGGCATAGCCAAATAAGCGTAAAAAGCTAAAAGCGGTATTCGCTTTTTGTTTAACAATTGGCGCAGTGTTAGGTTCACTTTCAGGTAACAGCTCTGGCTCTTCAGCCATCGTTGTTGGCAAAGCAGAACTCGCTTGAGACTCAAGCACTGCCTCTTCTAAATAAGCAATAAAGGCACCTTCGAGCGTATCTGCACTGCGCGCTTTACAAAGTGCAGCGGGTGTATCACTGGCAAGTATTTTTCCTGCATGCATCAACGAAATTCTATCGCAGCGTGCAGCTTCGTCCATAAAGTGGGTCGAAATAAAAATAGTTACGCCCTGCTCCCGCGATAACTCTATAAGTAGTTCCCAAAAATCATCACGCGCAATGGGGTCTACGCCCGAGGTAGGTTCATCAAGTATTAGCATTTCAGGATTGTGCACTACCGCAACCGCAAGCGATAAACGCTGGCGAATTCCTAAAGGTAAATCGGCAGGAAAATCATCACGATATTTTTTAAGGTTAAAGCGTATAATTAATTCATTAACGCGCGGCGCTATTTGATCTGCTGGCAAATGAAATAAGCGGGCATGCAACACCATATTTTGTTCAACACTCAGCTCATTATAAAGTGAAAATGCTTGTGACATAAAACCAACGCGCTTGCGGGTTTCTATATTTTTAGCATCAACAACTTGACCAAATAACTTCGCTTCGCCACTGCTTGCCGGTTGCAGGCCTGTTAGCATTTTCATGGTTGTGGTTTTACCACAGCCATTTGACCCCAGAAAGCCAAAAATTTCACCTCGTTCGATACGTAAATTTACATTATTAACCGCCGTAAAATCGCCATAAGTTTTAGTAAGGCCTGTTGCTTGGATAGCAGCTTCAGCTGTTTCTAGATTTTTCTGATGAGGAGGAACAACAAGTACATGATGATCATGACGTTTTTCTGCAGGTAATAATGATATAAACGCTTCATCAAGGGATTTTTGCCCCGTTTGTATCTTTATAGCCTCTGGACTACCCGTGCCTATAACTTTTCCATCGTCCATGGCTATCAGCCAATCAAAATCATCAGCCTCTTCCATGTAAGCGGTCGCAACAAGTACACTCATACCGCTGTGCTGAGCGCGAATACGGTTAATTAATTGCCAAAATTGACGGCGAGAAAGCGGATCAACTCCCGTTGTTGGCTCATCCAAAATCAATAGTTCTGGATCATGAATTAACGCACAGCATAAACCGAGTTTTTGTTTCATTCCGCCTGAGAGTTTTTCTGCAGGGCGATCGGCAAATTCGGTGAGTCCGGTGCTTTTTAGTAAGTTTTTAATTCGATGCTGACGCTCTTTTTTATCTTGACCAAAAAGGCGACCGAAAAAATCAATATTTTCAAAAACAGAGAGTGTTGGGTATAAGTTTTTACCTAAACCCTGTGGCATGTAGGCTATACGTGGTGAAACCGAAGTTCGAAAGCCATTATCACGCATATCACCGTCCAGCACCTCCACTTTACCTTCTTGAATCGCGCGAGCGCCCGCAATAAGTGCAAGTAAGCTCGATTTACCCACCCCATCGGGGCCGATAAAGCCCACCACATTACCTGCTGGTAATTCAATATTAATGTTATCCAGTGCTAAGTTATCGCCATAGCGATGCGTAACCTGTGTCAGCTTTACCACACTCAACGATTTTTTGGTTTTAGCATTAGCCATTATTCAGGTACTCTCACCTGTAATTGCATAGGCCAATTTTTTTCCGGTGCTAATAAAACATAAGCAAGGCCGGGCACCCCTGTTTTAACTTGTTTGATATGGTCGTTTAATAATTTTGCATCAAGTTTCACTTTTACTCTAAACATCAGTTTGTCACGTTCGTTACGTGTTTCTACCGATTTAGGTGTGAACTGTGCTTGCGCTGATACAAAAGTAACCTTAGCGGGCAGCGTATATTGTGCAATAGCATCTATTACAATGCGTGCCTCCGAGCCTATTGTTACTCTGCCTGCTTGCGCTGTTGGCAAATAAATACTCATGTATACATCGGTTAAATCAAGCAAAGAAAAAACCTTGCCACCGCTGCCAAGAACTTCTCCTGGCTCTGCTAATCTATATAATATTCGGCCACTAATAGGCGCTTTAAGGGTGCTATCGGCAATATTACTTTGTAACCGCTCAATACGCGCTTGCGCTGCTTCAATTTCGGCGCTCGACTGCACCACTTTTACATTCGCCGCTTTTAAAGCCGCTTGCGCTGTTGCAGCGCTTGTTCGCTGTTGATCAACCACTTCTTTTGAGATATGACCTTGTTTTAGCAGTGTCACTGAGCGATGTAATTCAGTTTCTGCAAAGTTAAGTTCGCTTTTGTGCTGCTCTACAATTGCCAAAGCGTACTTACGCGACTCAGTAGCAACACGTAACCCCGCATTAGCTTCACGTAATTGCGCATTTAAATCATCAGTGTCAATAACGGCCAAAGTTTGACCGGCTTCAACCATGTCACCTTCTTGTGCTAATACCTCAATCAAGCGACCCGGCAATTTTGTTGCAATATCATATTCGGTCGCTTCAATGCGGCCGTTTCCATAGGCTACGCTCTCTGGCAATTGTTCAGATAGCAGTGCAGATTGCTGAGTTTGCCAAGCATACCAACCACCCCCACCCAATATGATCATAACAGCGATTGTACTGAGAGATTTGAGTGTCGATTTAACTGTCATGCGGTAAAACTCCATGTATATAAAAGTAGGTAAATGTAGCCAGTATTGCCCTATTCCATAAGATTAAGCTGATACTGCACTATCTTTAGTGTTAACTAACCTGAACTCTGGTTAAGATATTTAGTAATATATTGAATCATAATGATATTTAAATTTATTTTTCTCTAGCCAGAGATTTTCAGTGAAAACAAGGCGAACTTGCGCGTCAATAGCTGGCCTATTGCAAGTAAATTCAACGTAGTTAGCGCTGAAAATAGCAGCTTGAGATAGATTTATTATCCAGAGCTCAGGTTAAGTATCACTGTATGAGTTAATTGTAATTTAGAGGTGACTCGACTTTGTTGCTTCACGATAGTAGATGATTTTAATGAATTTTAAATGTCGAGGTCACGACTTATAATCTATCACTATCACCGCATATAAAAGTGATGTAGATCAATAAATATCCACTGGATAATAAAGGATGGGCATTGTTGAATTTTTACAGTTAAAACATGTGCCAATTTTAGGCGGTTCAAAATAGTAATGCGAGTACACGATCAGCATTAACTTTAGCGATTATCTATTTTCGAACGTATATTTCCTGCTAGAAACCTCAACATTTGGCGGCTGCTTGTGAGTGTTAAAATAATCATAACCTTCTTTAAGGTTAAGCCAAAAAGAATACCATTGATTTGCTCTATACTTTGATAAAATCTCATCATCAAGCTTAAACGGAAATGAATGAACCCTAAAAAAAGGCTGCCCCGATTTTAGCGCTGCAGCAGCTAATGCGTAGATTTCATTTATATACTCATCAGTCATTGCATAACAGCCAATGGAAACACAGTTGCCATGTACCATCAGTGCACTGCCAGTTCGGTTGTGTGCCCGGTCATACTTATTTGGAAAGCCCAAATTAAACGATAAGTGATAGCTGCTCCAAGGGTTGAGCCGGCTAGCATTAACATAATAAAACCCTTCTGGGCTTTGGTTATCGCCTTCTTTTAATTTAGGGCCAAAATCACCTGAAAAAGTACAAATTTCATAGTTTTTGAAGTGTATAAATGTGTCATCATCTGACTCCACCCAGACTTCAAGAATGCCAGGATCTTTAAATATTCGAATAAATATAGGAGCCCCGTACCTAAGCCCTTTATCAGAAAGTTGCACTTTTAATGTGGGTTCAACCATTGATATGGCTTTTTCAGACCGTGCACTGGTAGGAAATTCAGCTGCAAAAGAATTAAACATAAAAAATATCAAGAATGTAATTGTGGTTAATTTTTTCATAATAAAAATAGCCTTTACGACCTTAATTTTAGTGTGATCAACACCACACCGTGGTCGGTAGTTAAATCATCACGCTCATACTCGGGGTTTATTAAGTGTCTGTCATACGTGCTGTAGTCACTTACTTCAAAAAAGCTATCATCGTAACTGGCATCAAACTCACATGACAATAAAATGTAATCCAGCACAGAGCTGCTAGCACCATAGTAATGTGTAGGCGGCCTTAACGGTGCTGGCTTTGTTATATTTATATTTTTTACTTGGCTTTTATCCGTTGAATCAACAATCTCGTTGCTATTGCTATCACAATCGATTAGTACATCGTTTGTTATTGCTTCATCGCTAGAAACCTCATCAATACCTAGCTGCGACTTAACAAACAGATCCCATGAATCATTTAAACAATATTTAGCAAGGTAGATTTTAGCGTCAAAAGCAGGAGCAAAGCGTAATGTATTAGTGAGCAAATGGCTTAACACGCCATCCGCAAGTTCATTATTAAAGTCCCCCATTAATAGCATGGGTTGCTGCGTAGCTTCGCGGCGAGCAATCATTTGTATCATTAGCAATGTGGCTTCACTGCCACGCTGAATAGTTGAGCCCCACCCACCCGCTAGATTGGCCTTTAAAATTTCGATTATGTTCTTTTCAGGCGTAAGCTCTTTATTGTGCTCATCAACATTAATCATTGGCCGCTTAGATTTAAAATGCACCACATAACAATCGGTATTGCCTATGTGCGGCAAAGTAACGGTAGCTCTTAGTACCTTGCGACTAAAAGTAAACTCACGATTAAGGCCAAGCGTACTTGCAAGCTCACTATCGTGTTCAACCGCTGCTATCTCAACTATGGTATATTTAGAGGCAATTGCTACCACGGGGCGCTTATAAATAAAGTCGTCAATCACCTCTGGCGTATCAACTACTGCAAAGTAATTATAACCTTGCTCGCCTACTAACTCTTTTAACGAGTCAATGCTAAACACTTCCTGAAAGCCAATTACATCAGGCTGATATTGCGTTAGATAATCAATTATCCAGCGCTGCTTTTTGGCCCACTGCTGCGTAGTATAAATTTTCTCAAATTCATAGTATGCATTGGGCGGCTCAAGATAGTTAAACAGATTAAATGTGGCTATTTTGAGTTGAGTATTCATGATTTCTGACTCAATGGCACGAATAGAGTTTGCACTTTCTTGCGTACATAATGGGGGAAAATTACTGATAAAATTAGCCTGTATAAAAATTAATAAAAATAAGAAGTCACTCACTGCGCAATGAGTAAATACATAAAAATGTTAACAGCTTCTTACAATTCATGACAATACCCGACAAGCGCTGAGAATTACATGCGTACTGATATGTTAGCCTTTGAGCTATAAATTTACGACTTAAATACATCATTTCTAAATCGGTTACTAAATGTAATAAAACTAAAAATTATGGAGATTGTTATGAACACCAGTAATAAAGGACTACGTATTTCATTGTTGTTTGGTTTTGCAACTATTTTAAGTGGCTGTGGTGAAAGTTCAGATGAGCTAGATGATAAATTAACTCATGAGGCAAGAGTAACTTTTGTAAATTCACTAGATTATATGGCCGATCTTCACCTGAAAAAAAGGAACATTAGCACAGGTTATAGCGGCCTATTTGATAACGATACTATTATTTCAAGTGATGTAGCAAGTAACGCTGTAGCCACAACTTATCGCTACAGCTACAAAGCAATTAACAATATGATCAATTTAGGTGTTAAAAACAGCATTACCGCAAACCAAGAAGAGCGTATAACCAAAACCTTAAGCAACAACGATAACCTATGGGTTATTGCTTGGGAAGCATCGGGCGAGCAAACTATTTCGGTGGTTAATAAAAAGCAAAACAATAATGCAGACGTGTTTAATGTACGTTTATTTACTAACGGTAATTACACTGTTTTAATCGATAACACTAAAACAATAACCACAGAAAAAGGTAAAGTAACCGACTACTTAAGCGTTAGCAGCTGCGCTAATGGTTTAAAAGTGGCCGATAAATTTATTGATTTATGCACAGGTAATTTTGGCGCCTCTTATTTGCTTGTTGTTGATAGTAACGGTAAACGAGTAATGGCTAAGGAATAATCTTAGCCATCGTTTGCGTAAAATAACACAATAACAAACATGCCCTAAACTCATACTGTGGTCATGCACATTATGAGTTTTTTGGCCTCTACATCCCATATACAAAAGGTTGTCCTTTTTCGTGCATCGCTTTATGAATTGGTTTAAGAGCATTTGCATAACAAGCTAATAGCTCCATGGTATACACCGTGCGTTGCTCCATATGATCATGTTTACACATCAAGTGTTCATCAAATGTACTTTCTATATCACGAAAAATAAGATGATCCGGTAATAAACACACATGGTTATTTTTACTTGCGGTCATCCTTAATTCGCTTATTGGATAGACCCCATTAACACTTGCCGATACACTTACAAGAAGTGCTGGCTTGTGCGCCATTTCTTGTGCTGTTGTTAGTAGTAAGAAGTTCTTTAACGCTGGTGTTGCCATACCATGCCACTCTGGGGTAATAAAAATAAAAGCATCAGAGTCAGCCAACTGCTTTGCTAATTTTTTCCAAGGGAGCCATTCATCGGTTCCACTCCATACACCTTCATTCCAAAATGGCAAGTTAAGCTCATGTAAATCATAAACTTGAACTTTATCAAAATGAGCTTGCGCTTTTCCACTCAAATAATTTCCAACATTTAAACTTTGTGATTGAGCCCGTTGGCTCCCCGCAATGATTGTTAATTTCATCGTATTCCCTTATTTAATTTGATATTTAATGTGTGTTTTAAATTTTATTTTTCGCTTTTGGCGTTGCCAACATAATCGAAATAAGAATACCCAATGCGCCAAAACACTGCATAAATGTTAGTGACTGCTCTAAAAATACATAACCTAAAAAAACAGCAGACACGCTACTTAAAAATCCTAAAAAAGAAATCGTAATAGTAGGCAATTTATCTATTCCATTAAACCAAAGAGAATAAGCAAACATCGCCCCTACAACGCTTAAATAAACATACCCTAATACGTTATTAATACTTAATTGCTCAGGCACTCCTTCAAACCACCAAGCAACAGGTAGCAACATTAAACCACCAAAAAATAACTGCCATCCGGTGAAACTTAATAGTTTCATTTGCGCTGGTCGCCCCCAGTGTTTGGTCATTACAATGCCTGTGGCCATGCTAACAGTACCTAATACGCCCATAATCAAGCCATAGCTGTTTAGCTCTGCTTGATTATCAAGTATTAATAATGCAATTCCGCCAATAGCAATTAAACTTGCTAAAACCTGCTGCACGCTTAATTGGTTTTTTAATAAAAAGTAACTCAATCCCATGACTAAAATAGGCTGAATAGACATAACCAAAGCTGCCATTCCACCAGGAAGGTTGCTCGCAGCAAAAAATAAGCAATAAAAGAAAAAGCTAATATTAAGAAATCCCAATACTATTAACCGCCACCACCAGTCACCCGAAGGTAAAGTACGGGTAATTAGCACTAATAGCATACCCGCTGGTAATGCCCTCAACGTTGACGCAATTAATGGACTATCTGCAGGGAGTAGTTCACTAGTAACAACATAAGTGCTCCCCCAAACAATAGGGGCGATGGCTGTTATTCCCAAAGTAGTAATAAACCGTATTCGTTTCATAATAAACGCCTTCAAAAATAAGAATGATCCAACCTGAAAATACCTTTTGAGAAAGATACTTTTTATAAAGTAATGGTTTTTTATTTTTTAATCAAGTATCTTTTTGAAAAGATATAATAGCGAAGGTGAGTTATGCAAGATCCAGTCGACCATATTTTACAGCAGTGGAAAAACACCAAACCAAATCTAGATTGCTCAGCAATGGCAATTGTTGGACGTTTGCGCCGAGTAGATAAAAGCTGGGAAAAACAGTTAAATACCGTTTTTAAACATCACAAAATAAGCAGTGTTGAATTTGATATTTTAGCGACTCTACGTCGTAATCAAGTTCCCTTAACACCTACACAGCTATACAAAACATTAATGTTATCTTCTGGTGCTATGAGTACCCGTATAGAGACACTTGTACAACGAGGGTTTATTGAGAGGGTTTCTAGCGATAAAGATCGCCGCAGTTGCAAAGTAGCCTTAACAGAACTAGGCATAACAATTATTGATGCAACATTAGAAAAACACGTACAAAACATGGACAATATGCTTGAAGTATTAACCGATGACGAAAAAATTCAATTTGCAGCGCTATTAAAAAAAGTAGCCCTTGCAGATCAAGCACTCTAGGGCGTGTTGACCTTTGTGGATTGAAATTTGTTCAATCTAGGGGCGATTGAATCGCGGCGCGAGGTTTGTAACCTAGTGGGCTCGGTAACTGCTCCTGCGTTACTCTAATGGCTTACATCCTTGTAAGAATAAGTCAAAACCGAGCAACAAAGAGTTGATTGTCCCTATAAAGAACCCAAAGGGCAGCGCATGTTTGGCATTTATGCTGCGTTATCGCCCATTTATGAGGAATAACCACACTACATAGGCTCTGCCTTGCCTAAATACCAAACAGTCAGCTGCAAAATTCAATCACGAAAGGTCAACACGCCCTAGTATCGTATAGCAAGTTATTAAATACTATTTTTCGAGAATATAAACCCAATAGTATTCAATAACTAATCTACCATGCACTTACAACAAACAAATACCCTTTTGAGCGTACCGTTTTAATTTTTAAAGAATTACGCGCATCATCGCCCAACTTTTTGCGTAACTGACTAATATGATTATCTATACCGCGTTCAATACCGTCATAATGATAACCTTTTAACTGTTCAACAATACTATTACGAGACAAAACCGTGCCAGCATTTTTAGCCAGCAATATTAAAAGGTCGTATTCACCATCGGTAAGTTGCACTGGCAAACCACCTAACGTAACCGTTCTATTGTGGGATGCAATAACGAGTTCTCCAAAGCTTATAAAGCCTTTAGCTTGCGTGTTTATCCCAGCAGCTTGCATAGGTTGCTCACGCCTTAAAAACGCTTTAATTTTAGCAAGTAATAAACGAGGTTTTACCGGTTTGAGTAAGTAGTCATCTGCGCCAATTTCGAGCCCAACAATTTGATCAATTTCCTCTTCTCGTGCGGTAAACATCACAATATAACCATTGTACAAAGACCTAACCTCACGACACACCGTTAAGCCATCTTTTTTGGGCAACATAACATCCAAAATAACTAATGCAGGTTGCCACTGTAAAATAGTTGTAACCGCATCCTCCCCATTAGCCGCTATTTTAACTTCATACCCTTCAAGCGTTAAATACTCATCAATAGACTCTGCCAACGGCAAATCGTCTTCTACAACTAAAATTTTTGGTTTCATAACGTATTCCATGTCATACCTATCGGCTTATGTATGGGGTCTATTTAACGATTATAAGATTGATCTCTTACTAAGCAGAGTTATGTGTCTAATCATTTTAACTAATTGCAAACCTATCCGTGACTTACATGTTAGTAGGCCAGTGCAAAATAAAACGTGCGCCACCCAAAGAAGACTCATCAACACTCGCCTTACCGCCATGCCAATCTAATATTTGCTTCACAATAGCAAGGCCTAAACCGGTTCCGCCTGTTTGTAAATTACGACTTTCATCTTCTCTGTAAAATGCCTCAAATACCTTTCTTCGAGCTGAGTTAGCAACGCCAGCGCCGTCATCCTCTACATATATTAACCAACCTTCCCCTACTTTTTTATAGCTTACCCGAATAACGTCTTGCCCATAAGCAATCGCATTTCGAATCAAATTACTTAAAGCTCGGCTCATATAAAATTTATCAAGCAGTGCTTCACACTCAACATTCTCAAGTAACGTAATTGTTTTTTTTTGGTTTGCTTCTTGCCAAACAATTAGCTCTTGTTTTATCCATTGATTAAGCTCAACGGTTTCTAATGCTAATGTGGGGGCTTCTCTATCAAAGCGAGCGTGGGTAAGCATTTCAGACACAAGTAAATTCAATTCATTTAGCGACATTTCAATACGATCTAACTGCCCTACCTGATAGTCGTTTTTTGTACTGCCACGAAGTAATTCTAAGTTAAATTCGATACGCGCAATAGGTGTGCGTAACTCATGCGACACCGCATTAACCAAATTTTTATGTGAAGAAATTAAACGCTGTATTTTTTCGGCCATTATATTAAATGTTTTAGATAAGTTATTTAAATGACTAAAACGAATAAGCTTAGCTCGCGTTTCAAATTTACCTTGTCCAAGCAGCGCCGCAACCTTGTTAAGGGAGCGCATAGAACGCCACCCAGGAATTAACCAAATAATAATAGGGATCAGTAAAAAAAAGCCGAATATAAAATAAAACACACTCAACATATACACAACTTTACTTTTTAGCTCAGGGCTAAATGGGCCTAGCACAATAACCTGATCGCTATTGCCAATACGTTGCATCACTATATCGGCGGGATACCCTATAAAATCAGAATCGTTTGATGATATAGAAACCATCACGCCCTGTTCTAATTCAGCCATTTGCTGCGATGTGTAATTTAATTCGCTCAAGGTTTTCATTATCACAGGATATGCAAATTCATGGCTTAGCGAATCAATAATCTGCGACCACTCTTTTTCAGGATACTGTATCAACGTATTATTAAGTAAATAAAAAGTGCCCATCATCCAACGCTGTGCTTCATTTACTAAATGCTTGGGCACAGAGTTTGGCTTAACAATCACTAAAAGCTGATTGTCATCAATTTTTCGGTAAACTAAATCAGCAAATGGGTCGCCTAAAATTTTATTTTCTGTAAGTAAGGTGTTTTGCTCGCTCGAAAAATCACGTTGATTATATGCTTGTAAAGAAAGCGCAAAGCCAAAATTAGCCTGTATATTATTTAAATAAGCTAATCTGTCGTTTTTAGGTATACCTTGAAGTTGCTCGGCAAGTAAATCGGTAGAGCCCGACGTTAAAAACTCCAACGCCCATCTCTCAGTGGGATGCCTTACCTTGTTTTCAAATTGCGGAATAATAAATAACTGAATACTCACCACTGAAGAGATAATAATAATTAATAAAAAAAGTAGCGATTTTTTCATGTGTTATCTGAGGTCAATAAGTAAACATAAACCTTATCATACATTTATATAAATACTATTGTTGATTACGTGAGCAATTGAGTTAAGTGCTAGCTGAATGCGTACCTATAAGCATACTTTACTATAGCAAAATTTAAAGCTGCCTGTTTAAAAGCTTTATTCTACATTTTAAAATCATTATATCCCTCAATAAATAGCATTCATGCTACTAACCATATAAAATTCGCGGCAATTAAATATGAGCGAAGTGACATTGTAATGAGTAGAAAGATTGAACTATTAGCCCCAGGCGGTGATGTAAACGCGGTAAAAGCCGCCATTGTAGCCGGTGCTAATGCGGTTTATTGTGGATTAGATACTTTTAATGCACGTAACCGAGCGTCTAATCTTTCGTTTGATGAGCTTAACGGCGCACTTCGCTTAGCCCATGAATATGGCTGCGAAATATTTTTAACGCTAAATGTAGTGATATTAGAGCACGAAATGGGTGCGCTATTTAAGCTATTAAATCAGCTAGTAAATACAACCCTTGATGGCATTATTGTGCAAGATTTAGGGTTGTTCAATATAGTTAAAAAGCACTTTCCTACTTTGCATATTCACGCATCGACTCAGTTAACTACCCATAACGAATCACAGGTTGAATTTTTAGCCCGCATTGGCGCTACACGTGTAAATTTATCGCGCGAGCTTAACTTAACTGAAATTAAAATACTGACCGACGTAGCGCATAAATGCGACGTATTAACCGAAGTGTTTGTGCACGGCGCATTATGTATTGCGTTTTCAGGGCAATGTTATTCAAGCTCAGTAAGTGTAGGTAACTCGGGTAACCGTGGTCGCTGCTCGCAAGCGTGTCGTGATGAATACGAACCAACGGCGATGGGTAACAAACACCCATTAAACTTAAAAGACAACTCAGCTTATTTTGATTTGCCGGAGCTGGTAGCCGCAGGTGTTGACTCGTTAAAAGTAGAAGGTCGCATTAAAGGTGCTAACTACGTACATACGGTGATTGATAGCTGGCGCAAACAAATAGATACCTTTGTACAAACAGGTAACTTAATTGAAGACGACTCGAGCTTATATAAAGTGTTTAACCGTAACTTTACCAATAAGTTTTTAACCGGTGACATGACCAAAAACATGTTTACCGATAACCCGCGCGACCATAGCTTTGATCACGCAAACGAAAAAAACAACGCAATTTCGGTCGTGCAAATTTACGATGCACAGCAAGAGCTTTCTACTCAAAAAAGTGAAATTGATTCGTTAGTTAAAAAGAAAATTGAATTTTTAGATATTTCAAAGCGCGAGCTTATATTAGAATTTTCAGGGCAATTAAATCAGCCATTCACTGTAAACATAATTATTGAAGATAAAAACGATATTACGCTTTCGAATAAAAACGAAAAAGAGCCTCTACGCTTTGAAGTTCAATCGCAAATGCCTATGCAAACAGCCGATAAATCGGTTGTTGATATTGCCGCTATTGATAAACGCTTTAAAACCTTTAGTAATGCCAATTTTGACATTAAAAATATGGATTACTCAAACTTAGGCGACAACTTAAGCATTCCGTTTAAAGAGCTTGCCCGTATTAAAAAGCAAGTCGCGTTTTTATTAAATGAAGGCAAAGACGTACTCGCCCCTGTTGAACTGCCAAAACTAGTAAACCACGAAAAAGCCGAGAACAAAACAACACTGTCTATTTTAATATCGGACATAAAAGACGTTCACCTTTGTGATTTAACAGATGGCGACGTTTACTTTAAATTACCTGAGAGCTTTAGAACCGATAACGATAAATACATTAATGTATTTTTAGAGCACCCACAGTTAATTCCGTGGTTTCCGGCGGTGTTAATTGGTAAAGATTTTGAAGAAGCAGTGCGTTTGCTTGAGGTTGTAAAACCTAAGCTTATTATTAGTAACAACACAGGCGTTGCATTTAAAGCAGTACAAATGGGTCTTGACTGGATTGCAGGCCCGTTGTTAAACACCACAAACTCTTATGCATTACTAACACTACAAGAAGATTTAAACGCAAAAGGCGCGTTTATTTCAAACGAAATAAACAAACCACAAATGCGTAATATTAAACGCCCTAACAACTTTAAAATGATGTACAGCATTTATCATCCAATACTAATGATGACTAGCCGACAGTGTTTTTTCCAGCAAACCGTTGGCTGTAAAAAACCACGCATTGACGCAAGCTGTATGTTGAGCTGTAAAAAAGAAACCACCGTTACCAATGTAAAAGGCATTAGCTTTGCCATTGATAAACAAAAAGGCGGCTACCCGAGCATTTATAACCACGAGCAATTTTTAAATATGGATATTGTGACTGATTACGCTGACAAGTTTGACGAGTTTATGATTGATTTAACCGACATTGGCTCAGGCGACAAAGAAAAACTCGATAAAGCCGTGTTACTTGCGCATTTTCAGGATTTAATTAGCGGGCAAACACACGCTGCTGAACACTTAAATAGCTTGGTTAAAGTGCAAACCCGCCAGCAATATGTTGAAGGCCTAAACAGCTAAGGTAACTAACATGACATTGCCATTATTATATTCATTACAACACTGCCCATACGCAATGCGTGCACGAATGGGGATTTTAATGGCAGAGCAACACGTGCTACTACGCGCTATAAAAACGAAAAATAAACCGCCGCATCTATTGCAAATATCGCCAAAAGGCACGGTGCCTGTTTTATTACTGCCGAATAATCAAGTTATAGATGAAAGCCTCGATATTATGCTCTGGGCGCTCAAACAAAACGATCCGCATAATTTGCTGCATACTCAAGACCCATTAGCACTTGAGCGCATGCTTGAGTTAATTAAGTTAAACGACACGCAATTTAAACCAGTGCTCGAAAAGTACAAATTTTATGCTCGCACAAAAGACATGGCACAAATTTATTACCAAAAAGCCTGCGAAGAGTTTATTAAGCAATTTGAAGAAAAACTAACCACGCATAAATACTTAATGGGCGATGAAAAAAGTCTAGCCGATTATGCCCTGCTGCCATTTATTAGACAGTTTGCCCGCGTAGATAAACACTGGTACTTACAAAGTGAATACACGCATGTACGCGCATGGTTAAACGAGTTTTTACACACCCCCATGTTCACCAAAGTCATGGCCAAATACGATTTGTATATGGACTGCGGCGAAGAGTTTTTATACGGCGCTACAAAGAGTAATTAACATTTAGGCAATGCAAAGTCGTAATA
Source organism: Pseudoalteromonas sp. SG45-5 (assembly GCF_014164085.1). Taxonomy (NCBI): domain Bacteria; kingdom Pseudomonadati; phylum Pseudomonadota; class Gammaproteobacteria; order Alteromonadales; family Pseudoalteromonadaceae; genus Pseudoalteromonas; species Pseudoalteromonas sp. SG45-5. The sequence goes on from NZ_JACJEM010000044.1 coordinate 37,057, forward strand.
AAAGTCTTACTTATTTCCTCTAAACTAACACTTGTTAAGGCCAGTTTTACTAACTGTTTCCTTTATTAGCTGTGAGTAAACATAACCGCCTACCGCCCCCGTAAGCAGTTGCGCATAAAATCCCCAACCTCGCGCGCCAGCTATAATATGAATATTCATAATTGACTCAATGGCAACTAAAACAACAGCAAAAGCGATAACACCCGCAATAACAAATAGCTGAGTTTGTTGTTTTTTAACTTTTTTATACAGCAACCCTGCGGCGAAAAAAGCGATAGTAAGTGCAATAGCAATAATAGCGCCATAGGTGGGTAATAAGCCTAACCAATCATCAAGCGTTAAATTAACGCGATCACTAAAGCCTACCACAACACCCACATTAACTAATTGATTGACAACGTATTGACTATGAAACAAGCTAGCAAGTGTGAATGTAAGTAACCAAGAAACTAAAAATGAAGGGAGTATACGTGTTAAAAATGACATGGTTATCTCAACTTAAAATGAAACTTTTTTCCTACAGTAGCAAAGGCTTGCGCCGTAAACAACGTATCCCTTATCTAATATGGTTTACGCTGTTATCGCTTTGTGCGTTTAACGCTAATGCACAAGCCGCATTACCAAAAGAGCAATACCGTACAAAAACACTGGCTACGCAATTACAGTCTCCGTGGAGCATGGTTGAACTACCAAACGGCACATGGTTAATTACAGAGCGTGATGGCCACGTTGTTATTATAAAAAACAATGAGCAATCAAGAGTAAAATTAAACCTAGAAAGACTATATGTTGCGGGCCAAGGGGGTTTACTCGATATTGTCTTATCACCAGATTATAACGACTCTAAAAAAATTATTTTCACCTATGCCCAAGGTGATGCAAGCGCAAACCGACTTGTTATTGCTAAAGCCACGTTTGATGGAGCTAACTTTTCAAAGCCTAATGTTATTTATAAAGTAGCGACTGATAAAAACACACCGCAACACTATGCTGGCCGTGCCCTAGTCCTACCCGACAATACCTTGCTATTTTCAAATGGTGATGGGTTTGATTTTAGAGAGCAAGCACAAGTTATTACCAGCCACCTTGGTAAAATATTACGCATAAACTTAAATGGCAGCACTCCAACAGATAACCCATTTATTAATCACGAAAACCCAAACGCCCATGCTGTTTACTCACTTGGCCACCGTAACCCGCAAGGCCTAGTTTATGATTGCGATACGCAGCAAATTGTTAGCCACGAGCACGGCCCCGCAGGCGGTGACGAGCTAAATTACTTATCCGCTGGCACTAATTATGGCTGGCCGGTAATCACCTACGGCAAAGATTACTCACAAGCGCGTATTTCACCATTTACCGAATATAAAGGCATGCAAAAGCCAAGTGTTAATTGGACGCCATCAATAGCCCCTTCCGGCATGGCATATTACGGATCTAAACACGCAGCTTTTCCTTCATTACAAAAGCATGTACTGATCACTACTTTGGTCGATAAAAAGCTCTACAGCGTTAACCTAGCCAATGGTGAATTTACGCAGTCTCACGTATTTCCTGAGGCCGCAGGTCGATTAAGAGATGTGTTTGTTACCGCTGAGGGTAATATCGCGATATTAACCGACGGTAAAGAGGCAAAGCTAATGTTAGTCACGCCAAGGTAATTGGCGCTATTAATATTAGCTAAAGGCACATAGTTATAATCAATAGGGATTTATAAAGCACATTCCCATTCATTATAAGCGTGCATACCATCGAGTAATTTTACCTTTAACGTTTCAATCATACTTAGACTTCCCTTGTTATCTATATTGAATGGACTGCCTATTAAGCGGGCGGGTATTTTTCAATTAAAATGAATATTCAGTTTGATTTTATTCACTTTAAAACTTAGCTCCTTAAAATATTTCACATGGCTACATTCACTAGTAAGTAAACACTATGCAAATTAGGGAAATATAGCTGACCTAATTTATCCGTCATTTTAAAATCTAAACGGCAAGATCCGGGGATATGAGGAGTTTTAAATTTAATACTAATATCTACAACGTCACCTGGTGAAGTTTCCCCTATTGGCACCATACTCGCAGATGAACAAAGTAAATTTGAATGCGGGGTCAAACGTTTTAAATGGCGGCCTCGCCAAACATGTTTTCCAGAATTTTTTAAGCGCCATGTTTTAACATGGTGGCTATTTACTTTTAATGTTGTGCCATCAGGAATACTGATATCTTTTACAAACGTCGACCAATCATTTTTTAACATATTGTTGGTCTTAGCTGGTTGGTGCACCTCACTATTAAAAGTCCCCTTATATAACAGCGCAACAAAAAGTAACGAAAAAATAACAGCTATACTAAGCACTGCATTTTTTCTTTTGGGCCGCTCAAGCCTATCTTGGATATTTTTAAAAGCAATATTAAGGTAAGTGTTCGACTCCTCCCGATCAGTTTCACATAAAACAGGATCATCATAATTAAAAAAAAACGTTGTTTCATTGTCTGTTAAACAAAGAGCCTTAACCATTCGCTTTTGTAAAGCTGTACCTGCTTTTCTTTCACCATTAACTACTTTATTAAAATGTGAGCGACTGCAGCTACATTCAAAAATTAATTCTTTCTGACTTATTTTTCTTTGTACTAAGACTAAATCAACTTTTTCTTTTAAATTATTTTTATAACCACTCATAAAAGTTACCAAAACGTATCCTTTTTGTATTCAAATTGTATCCGACACATTTTTTTTATTCAAATAACTTTTTAAATGAGTAAGTTAGTGATCGAACAAAATTCATATTACTAAAGGATATAAAATGAGATTACTAACCAGCAGCGCCTTGGCAGCCATCATTATGATTACTAATAGCAGCTACGCCAACGAATACACAGCAGTTCTAAGCGAAGGGAAACACCGATTGCAATTTGATAACAATACAACCGAACATAAATTCACACTATCTGGCTCTGAGCTTATGCGGCTGTCACTCTCTCATGATCGCGATGTAGATATTGACATGTATGTAAATTATGGAGATAACCCAGTACCGCTTAACTCATCTTCCAACTTGGCGAATCGATGTGCACCTTGGAATGCACCATCAATCACTCAATATAATGGTTCTCAAGAGGAATGTTCTGTTAATTTAGCCAAAACCAACCAGAATGAACAATTCAAAGTACTTTTTAAATACAGTTCTGACACCCCTGTAAGCAATGAAGCTATTGTCAGATACTATCCAATTGACTGTAAACCTTATTTATATAGTACTCGCACTGTACTCAAACTCTGCCCCGTAACGCATGCTCAAGAGCGCCATAATTACTCATACACCGAAAACTCCCGCTGGAAAGTTACCCCCGAGAGTCCACTTCATACAGATGGTGATATACATGCTCGTGATATTAATAGAGGGGGCGGTAACTCAGACAAAGGGGAACACCTATTTGCAGGTTTTAGCGGTAAAGTTATTTTTGCTGGATATTCTAGTGGATATGGCTACAACATTGTGATTTATAACTCACAGTATAAGGTTGCAGCACGATATGCTCATCTTAGTTATTATACTGATGAGACTAGTGTTGCTACTGGTCAGCATATAGGCCAAATAGGTAATTCAGGTACTATAGACGCACACCTCCATATGGCTGTTTATAGAGACCTTGAAATCGATTCTTCAGGCTACAATAGCTTAGTGCAAGGAAAGCGACCAGCCTTAAAATACGCTGCTCAATTTGAATTTCCTTCTCGTAATGAGTTCGACATAAGACCATAATTTATTTTCGGTGATTAGAGCCTTATCACACTCTAATCGCCCTACCACAAAAATTAATAGCTATATGCATCGCATGAAAATAAAGGTACAGGTATTTCCTGCTTGATGGATAACTGGACTTTTTCTCTATTGCGATAAATTAAGCTATACAGCCTCTCCAATTGTACACGAAAAAAACCACTGCTCGACTTTTTCAATCAACACAATTAGCGTTACCCTCTCGTTAATAAAAAGCACATAAAAGACGTACAAATACTCACCGACGATTTGACGACAAAATTAAAGCGCTTTACAAGTAGTATAAAGATCGCGCTATTTATGATGGTTTACCGAGTGCTGGATGATAAAATGAATGGATACACTGTCGATACTCATGCGCTAAATTTTTAAGGCATTAAAAAAAATTGGTATCAAACGTGCGCCAAAGTGATGTTGACGCACCATTTAAATAATTTTAGATACTACATGAGTTAGGATTACTATAATCACAACGTTCTGAGATTACAGGGGTGTCGATAATTGTTAATTTCACTGAATTCGAAATATTTAAATTCATTGAACCAATATAGTAAGGTGTACGCGAACCAAATAGAACTTTTTTAGTTCTATCTAAATCTATACTTATAAACTCGCCATTTGTTAAAGTAATAAATTTGTCTTTAATCACTTGTGCATAATCCCTACCATTAAATATATATTTGCCTGAGGGAATTGCTTTGTCTAAACCAAAAATAACTTCTTGGTAATTTATCACTTTTTCATTTAAAAGTTCTATAGCCGTATTATTTACCATATGTTTAAGTTTATCTTCAATTTTATTGGTAACTATAGAATTAAATAGAGGAATAAGATCCAGTATTGAATCAATATCTATATCACTAGACACTTTAAAGTTAGGGTCTACTGTTGCGTTGCCAATAGTGCCTGTGTATGGATTATAATAACCTGTGATATTTAAGGTGTTGCTCCAAATTTTGATATTCCCTTTTACATAAAAGCTTTTTTTAATTTTTGCATTTGTAGAAAATGAAAAACCACCAAGTTTCACTTTTATGCGTCCATCAGGCTGACCTTGTAATAAAACTTTGAATGGGCCATTGAATTTAAGATCATAGTTTTGTAACGATGCTTTACCTGCTATGGCTCTTTTGACTTCTCCCTTAACATAAGCTTTTAATGTATCTTCGATACCTCGGATACTTTTTGATCTATTCGTAACTTTTACAAACTCATCATGAGTTAAAGATTTAGTATAACCAGCTACTGACAGTGTCCCTGTCGCCTGCCAAGATTCTATATAATGCTCATAATAGGCTTTAGTGTTAAAACTTACACATGCAGTTAGAACAACTGCTGCAGTTAGCAATTTTTTTATATTCATCAATTAATTCCTTATTAGATTGATTCTAAAACTTAATGCTTGTTTAAAAAAAAAGCAATAAAAAAGGAACATATTACGATGAATTAGAAATAATAAACAAACTATGGTGTGGTTTAATAGATTCAACTACCCCAGTTAAGAGATAATCAACTTAACTAACCTGAACTCTGGATAATAAATCTATCTCGAGCAGCTATTCTCAGCGCTAACTGCGTTGAATTTACTTGCAATAGGCCAGCTCTTGACGCGTAAATTCGCCTTGTTTTCACTGAAAACCTCTAGCTTACCCATTAAATTAGACAGCCACTCCAATTGTAAACTAATCTAGCGCGCCACTAAATTTACTTTTTTGGGCTAAGAGTTCACCTCTTTTTATATCTTTACCCGCGCGTTACGCATTAAATAAGCAATTATCACTGTTAAACCTAAATTACACGCATGAAAATGACTGCATAATGCAGTTGTGATTTATTACTGAATAGTTTTACTGAGTAGTTTAAGTTTTATGTCAGTAGCTTTTCGCAGTTACTGATATTCGCTCGCCGCCTTCGCTTTAAGTTTACACAATAACCTTCTTGTGAGGCTGGCCTGCCGACTGCACCATGAAATACACGCGTAAATTGTGTGGTGAGTTTTAACCAGTTTTCTGGGGAGATATTAACTCTTTCGAGTAAGGGTAAGTGTGTACTTTCAATATAACCACGTTTGTCTTCTCGTATACAGCGCCCTGTTAGCTCAACAAGTTCAAGGTACGATTTAAGCTCAAACGGCAGCCCTTTTGGCATAATTTGACGTGGCATGCCTGCAAAGCGCAGTAGCTGTTTTGGTTGCTTGCCATCCTTTGCATACGTTAAACGCTGTTTGATGCTGGTATGGTCTGACTCTTCTGGGGTGTTAGCCATTTTGGCTCTAATGGGGTTTAAATCGACATACGCCATGCAGGCCGCAAGGGCTGCTTCATCTAATAATGCTTGAGACGTAAATCGTCCCTCCCAAAAACGGCCAGTGCAGTTATCTTCTTTATTTGCTCTGCGAGCAATGTTTTCATTTAACAACCGCATAAACCAGCTAATACTTGATAGGCGCTCGCGGTATTGTTTTACTGTTTGATTAAAAAAGATAAATTCAGCTTTACTTAGCATTTCACCCTGTATGTATTTTTGCGTAAGTACAGTGCCTTTACACAGCTTGTGCCAGCGAATAACAATCGCTTTATCATTTAGCCTATTCGCTTTTTTATCATCAACATACAACACTAAGTGCGTATGATTGCTCATGACAGCATAAGCACAGACGTCAATACAAAATACCTTGGCTAACTCAAGCAGTTTGTCTTCAACCCAGCCTCTACGATGTTCGTAGGATTGACCTGTAAAGTGGTCTTCCCCACATAAAAATGCACGGCGTACACAACGTGATATGCAATGGTAGTACTTTGTATCAACTAAACTTACTTGGCGCTTTCTTGCGATTGCCATAAGACACCCTGCTTGTTTTTCACACTAATAAAAGCTTAGTACTTAGTTTACTAAACTGCAAAAAATAGGATGGGTGTCTAGTTTATTGCAAAAAAGCACGCCGAACACAACGTGATATACAGTGATAATACTTTGTATCAACCAAACTTACTTGACGCTTTCTTGCGATTGCCATAAGACACCCTGCTTGTTTTTTGCACTGAACAAAGCCTAGTACTTAGTTCGCCAAACTGCAAAAATTAGGGTGGGTGTC